>CAMAKJ010000161.1 GCA_945836055.1 uncultured Clostridia bacterium
CCGGTGAGAATGGTATAAGCGTTCCGGCACAGGGAAAGCAGGTGGGGCAGGGTTTTGTTCACCAGCGTGCTGGCCGTGATGATCACCGTATCGCACCGGGGCAGAAGATCGTCGCAGGCTGAATCCGGGTAGTCCCCGGGGCGGGGATTGCGTTCCAGAATCCAGACCTCAGATGCCTCACACCGGATGGACTCGGGCATATTCAGATGCCCCACCACACCGATGCGCTGCCCGCGCAGGTCAAGCCCCGCCGTGCAGTAATTTTCAAAGGGCTCATAGGATTTCAGCCTCTTCAAACGTTCCGGGGTATTGTAGTAGGCATTTACCGCCGCCATCCCGTAGCCGGCCTCCCGCAGGTTCCAGCTTTTTGCAGCCGGGGCAAGTGCTGTCAGCGGCATTCCAACATATTCGCCGTTCATCATCCGGGGAGCGGTATCGCCCCGGGTGGTCATGGCCATACCAAAGGCGGCTTCCGTTTCCACCGCCGTCCAGCATTGGCCGGATGCGGCTGCCGTTACGGTTTCCGCTGTGTCCATACCGGAAAGTAAAACGTCGTACAGGTCAAAAAACGCATCCATGGACATATTCCTCCACCCAAGTCCTTGCCAGCGCCGCCGCGGTTTCGTCAAACTGACCGCATCGGTAAAGGCAGGTATCCGCGTCTTCCTCCATCCACCGCCGCAGCCGGTCAGCAGCGGCGGTATAGCGCTGCGTCAGCCCCAGCGCTTCCACCAAAGCCACGGCAGGCCCTTCCCCCTTCATCACGCCGAGAATGGGGACGCCGCTGTGAAGCACGGAATCCAAAGCCGTCATAAATTCCGGGCAAAGCAGCTCCACGCCGCCGATTTCGTCCAGAATCAGAACATCGCCCCGGAGCATACGGACGCCGAAATCGGCGAACACCTCCATATGCACCTCCGGCGCGCCCCGGGAAAAATCCAGAAACACCGCCCGACGGCTGCCGTCGGGGCTTTCCAGCAGAAAATTCTCCGGATGTCCGTCCCGCAGCTGTCCCCGCCGGGTGCGAAACCCGCCGCAGAGGGGGAGCCGATCGCCCAGAGCAGCTTCAATGGCGGTGCTTTTCCCGCAGCCTATGGGGCCGGTGAGAAACAGCCGCCTCATTGTCTGCTCCGGTTCGCCCGGTGCCGGAGCATCTGGGCGGCGATGGAAATGGCGATTTCCGCCGGGGTTTCCGCCTGAATATCCAGGCCGATGGGGGTTGTCACCTGATCCAGCTCGGCGTCTGTCAGACCGTATTCCTCCTTCAGCACTTTGCGAACGCCTGCGGCCTTGTGCCTGCTGCCGATAACGCCGCAGTAGCAGGGATGACACCGCAGCACCTGGGCCTGCACCACCGTGTCAAAGGCGTGCCCCCGGGTCATGACACACACATAGTCCTGAGGACCGATTTGCAGATAGTCGGAAATACGGCGGAAATCCCCCAGAACCACCTGCTGCGCCGCGGGAAACAGCGCCGGCCTCGCAAACTCCTCCCGGTCGTCCATGACGGTGCAGCGGAAGCCGATATGCGCCAGCACAGGTACCAGCTCCTGGGCCACATGCCCTCCGCCAAATACATAGACCCGCCCGGAATCGCAGATCTGCTCGATGTAAAGATTCAGACCGTCCGTATGCAGCCACCGGGGATGCCGGGTCAGATAGGGAGCCAAATCTGCGTCGGTTTTATCTGCCAGGGACAAGCGGCCACCGTTTCCGATATCGGAAATCAGCCACAGATCCTTTCCCTGGGCAAACCCGGCTTCCGCTTCCTCGGCCAGGGCGATGGCCGCGGTGTCACCGGCGCTCAGGTAGTGGAAGAATACATTGCAGGCGCCGCCGCAGATCATGCCCAGATTCTGCACGTCGTCTTTGGTCAGGGTAAAGCTGTGATCCCGGGAGCTCTTTTCCCGCAGTACCTCCCCGGCGATTTTCTCCGAACGGTATTCCACCGCGCCGCCGCCGATGGTGCCGCAGATGCGGCCTTCCCGGCCCACCAGCATTCTGGCTCCGGCCCCGCGGGGGGTGGCGCCGGAGGAGGCGATCACCGTGACCATGACCAGTTCCTCTCCCGCCAGCAGACGCTGACGCATGGTTTTCAGCATTTCACGCATAGCTTTTTTCCTCCAATACATGAAATTTTCCGTTGTCCCAAATCAGGGAAATGACTTCCGTGTAGGCCGGCTTTCTTCGGGGCAGGCCCAGCTTCTGTAGAAACAAGCCGATCACACCGCCGTGGGCGACAACCGCAAAGTCTCCCGCCGCCTTCTCCGCCGCCGCGTTCATGGCCGCCGTAAAACGCGCCAGCCCTGCTGCCTCGTCCTCGGCGTTGGGAAGGGGGAGACAGGGGTTATTTGCCCGGGCGGCAAATAATTCCGGGTAGCGGGCGCTGATTTGCTCAAAGGTCAGGCCATCCCAGTCCCCGGCATCCAACTCCCGCAGCCCCTCCAGCACGGTCACATCCGGTAGGATCGCCTGAGCTGTCTGCACCGCCCGGGAAAGGGGACTGGAGAATACCGCCGTCACCGGCGGCAGACCGGCGGCCATTTGCTCCGCCTGCCCGCGGCCTTCCAGGCTCAGGGGCAGATCGGTACGCCCCAGACACATCCGTTTCCCTTCGGGGAAATCCGGCAGGCCGTGACGGATCAGATATACCCGCTTCATTCAAGCAGCCCTCCAAAATAGCTCTCATACAGCTCCGACGCGGTATCCCGCAGCTTCTGCTCATAGGCGTTGAAGCGTTCCAAAAGCAGACGGCCCCGCTGGGTCAGACGGCTTTGGCTGCCGCCAGCGCCGCCCTGGGTTCGCTCGATGAGGGAGAAATTCAGCTGGCTCTCCAGGGTGTGGATCAGGTTCCAGCAGCTGGAATAGCTCAGCTGCATCCGCTGGCCGGCGGCCCGGACGGAGCTGGTTTCGTCAATGAGTATCAGCAGCATGGCGGTTTTCCGGTCGAAAAAGGGCATCTCCCGATTGAGGGAAACGCTGACCACCGGGCGAATCAGCTGGGAATTGTGATACTCCACCAGCGCGGAGTAGTCCTCCGGCGTGTCCGCGTCCCGAAGGGTGCCGGGATCGTCCACAGCCACGGCGGTCAAGGCAGCACCGCAGCGGCTGACCGCCCCCTTCAGGCCCTGTTCTCCGCAGTCCGACAGAATTTTCGGTAACAGCGCGGCGGAAATCAGAAGAGGATGCCCCTGCTGGTCGTCGCATACAGGGCAGGCAAGCGCCGCTTCTGAGGCCAGCAGCCGGCGTACCGTCTCTGCCGTGAACAACGGCACGTCCACCGGCGTAAACAGCACCCGGTCGCACTTGCCCATCAGGTATTCCAGCCCGATTTTGACAGAATCGAACATCTGCGTCGTCTCATAATGGTCGTTGCGCAGGAAAATTACGCCGCTGCCGGACAGATGCCGCTCCAGCGTAACGGCCTGATAGCCGGTCACCATCACGATTTTGCCGATTCCCGCCTGATGAAAGTTGGCAATTACCCGCTGGGCGATGGTAATGGAGCCGATACTCAGCATCGGCTTGAAATCTCCCATCCGGGAGGACATTCCGGCGGC
>CAMAKJ010000162.1 GCA_945836055.1 uncultured Clostridia bacterium
GCCGCTACTGCGAAATGGCTGCTCCCATTGTGGACGACATTATTTCCCGGGGAAAAACCGCCATTATCGCGGGAGGAACGGGACTGTATATGGACTCCCTCATTCGGGGCAGCGCCTTTGCCCCCTTCCCCGCCACCGGCGTCCGGGAACAGCTGGAAGCCCAGGCCGACGCCGAGGGCATGGAGGCCATGCTGTCCCGGCTGCGCTCCGTTGACCCGGATTCCGCCGCCCGGCTGCACCTGTCCGACCGGAAGCGGATTATCCGGGCTTTGGAGGTATTCCTGGAGACCGGCGAAACCATCACGGCGCACAACCGGAAAACCCAGGCAGTCCCGCCCCGGTACACCCCTCTTTGGCTGGGACTGGATTTTTCGGAGCGCAGCGAGCTTTACCGCCGCATCGATCTGCGGGTGGGGAAAATGCTGGAAATGGGGCTGATGGAAGAAATCCAGGCGCTTCTTGCCAGCGGCATTCCGGAAAAGGCCACCGCCATGCAGGCTATCGGCTACAAGGAATTCGTGGACGCCCTTGACGGGCGGTGTACAATGGAGGAAGCGGCGGATCAGGTGCGTCAGTCCTCCCGCCGCTACGCCAAGCGTCAGCTCACCTGGTTCCGCCGGAACCTGCGGATGCACTGGATCATCCGGGAAGACAGCAGCGGGGAAATTCCGGAAACCGCTCGACGGATTGTGAGCGATTTTGACAAGTGAAACGTGTTAGGATGTGGATACCCAAGCGAACGGCGGCTTTTGGGGAGTTATTCGGCCGCTGAATATGAGAAAGAAGGTATCCATATGTCTGACGCGATCAATTTACAGGAAGCCATTTTGAAGGAGGTGCGCAGGGACAAGGTCCCCGTGACCCTGTTTCTGATGAACGGCTTCCAGCTCCGGGGAATCATTACGGGCTACGACAGCTTTGTGGTGGTGCTGGTATCCGATGGCAAGCAGCAGATGATCTACAAGCACGCCATCTCCACCCTCGCCCCCATGAAGCCGCTGAAAGCCGCAGCCGTGACTGCGTAACGCAAAAAGGGCAACGGAGCAGGTTTCCGTTGCCCTTTTGTGTTTCACAACAGAGCGCAGAGGAAATGCTGAATGCAAAATGCGAAATTGCGGTATTTTCTTCGGAAGTGATTTCAATATTGTCCGCGAAGCGGACTCCTTCATTTTGCATTCAGCATTCAGCATTTATCCATCCCATCAGAAAGAAGGCACCAAGTTATGTCAATCGCCGAAAACGTCGCCCGGGTTCGGGCGGAAATCGAAGCCGCCGCCATTGCCGCCGGGCGGGACCCGAAGGAAATTCAGCTCTGCGCCGCCACCAAAATGAACGACGCCGAAGCCGTCCGCCAGGCCATCGCCGCCGGGGTGGACTGCTGCGGGGAAAACCGGGTGCAGGAGCTTACCGCGAAGCTCGCCCAGAACGCCTATGCCGGCGCTCCGGTGCATTTCATTGGGCATTTGCAGACCAACAAGGTCAGGCAGGTGGTGGGCAAAGTAGCCCTCATCCAGAGCGTGGACTCCGAGCATCTGCTGCGGGCCATAAACCGGGAAGCCGCCAGACAAGGCATCCTCCAGGACGTTCTTCTGGAAGTGAATATCGGCGAGGAAGCCAGCAAATCCGGCTTCAGGGCGGACGACATTCTTCCAATGATGGAAAAAATGGGCGAATTTTCAAACATATGTGTCAAAGGACTCATGGCAATTCCTCCAATCAGCCACAATTCGGGAGAAAATCTAAAATTTTTTCAAAAAATGTTCCAATTATCTGTTGACATAAAGCGAAAAAAATACGATAATGTCAAGGTGGACTGTTTATCCATGGGCATGTCCGGGGATTTCGCCGACGCGATTGCCTCCGGCAGCACGATGGTTCGTGTGGGCACCGCGATTTTCGGCGCCAGAAACTATGCCAGGGATTCATCAGAAAAATGATGTGAGCATACATTAGGAGGATATATAGAATGAGCTTGTGGGATAATGTAAAGAAATTTGCCCAGCCCTACGCCGACGACGATTACGACGATTATAACGAGGACGACGATTACCTCGACGATTATGAAGAGCAGGAAGCCCCCGCTCCCGCCCGCCGGAAGCCCCGCCGCGCTCCCGCTCCGGCGCCCGAAGAGGAAGAAGAGGATTCCGCGGACGATTTCGGCTTTGGCCCCATGGCCAGCGCCGCTCCCGCTGCCCCTGCCGCCGGTTTCACCGGCCAGGTGCTGAATATGAACTCCGGCAATAAGCAGGAGGTCGTCCTGTTCCGTCCCGGCAGCTTCAACGATACCTCCAAGGCCGCTGATGACCTGCGCAACCGCAAGGCCGTCATCGTCAACATGGAGAATGTGGACAAGGCTATGGCCCGCCGGGTCGTGGACTTCCTGTCCGGCTGCGTCTACGCCCTGGACGGCGATGTGAAGAAGATTGCCCAGTCTGCTTACCTGTTCTGCCCCCACAATATGGATATTGTGGGTGACCTGGAAACCCTGCAGGCTGAGGTTGAAAGCTACATCTAACGAAGAGGGAGGAAGCCATTATGTTTACACCGCAGCAGATCGATCAGATCTCCTTCAGCAAATCCACCTTCGGCGGCTACAATATGCAGCAGGTCGATGAGTTTCTGGAGCCTCTGACAGAGGACTATGTAACCCTTTACAAGGAAAACGCCCTGCTCAAGAGCAAGATGCGGGTTCTGGTAGGCAAGCTGGAGGAATACCGCAAAAACGAGGCCGCTATGAAGGAGGCCGTTGCCAACGCCCAGAGAACCTGTGACAAGATGGTCATGGAGGCGGAAGCCAAGTGCAATCGGATGCTGAGCAATGCCAACGCCAGCGCTGCCGCCGCAGCCGCTGCAGCCGCCGCGCAGGCCGTTCCCAACAATGACGCGCTGATCGCCGCCGAAAACGCCCGGCTGGAGGACGCTAAGCGGACCGCCTCCCTGCGGATCGGCGAAATTCAGGATCAGATGCGCTCCTGCATCCAGGCTCTGGACCGGATCAAGGCCGCCAACGCCCCCGCCGCACCCGTTTCCGCGCCTGTGGCTCCTGCCGCCCCCAAGGTCAGCAGTGATGACGTGGCCGCCGAGATTTCCCAGAACATCGAGGCCATTGTGGGCACCACCACGGACACTGCCCCCAAGGCCGCGCCCAAGCACCCCACCGCCAACGACACCACCACCAGCCGTTTTGCCAGCCTGAACCTGCAGTTCGGCCGCAACTACGACCCCACCTCCCGCAAGTAAGCGGTTACTTTATATGTTCACGCTTTGACGAGGACACGCAAGCCGTCCCACCGCCTTCAGAGAGCTGCCGTTTGGTGCAAGGCAGCAGGCAGGCGCCGGTTTGTATCACCTCCGAGCAGCGCCCCGAACCCGAAGGGCAGTAGGCAGCGCCGGGAAACGCCCGATACAGCGTTTTTGAGTGCCGGTTTTTAAGCCGGAACGAGAGTGGTACCGCAGAGGTTAACGCGCCTTTGTCTCTTATGCTGAGACGAGGGCGCGTTTTTTGATTTATCGGCATATAGCCAGGGCGGCAGATCACCGTTTGGCGGAAAATGCAA
>CAMAKJ010000163.1 GCA_945836055.1 uncultured Clostridia bacterium
CGTCGCAGCCGCACAGGTGCTCGTCCACCATGTCCCGGCTGGCCTGGCTGACCATGTCCTCCGCGTACAGCGGCAGCAGGTCACGGATAATGTCACAGGATACGTTCATTCTGATTCCTCCATTTCATCCCGGATTTTTTGTCGCGCCCGGTGGTAGGTCACACAGGCCCAGTTTGCCGTGCGTCCGAACAGACTGCCAATGTCCCCGAAGGAGAGCTGACCGAATACCCGCAGGGAGAATACCTCCTTGTACGGCTCCGGCAGTTCGTGGAGCACCCGGTGAACAGCCATGGCCTGCTGTGTGTCCAGAATCTGCTCCTCCACCCCCTGTTTTGGGTCGGGGATTTCCAGTTCCTCTATGGACTGGGCTGGCTTTTCCTTCCGCAGATGGCTGAAATAGCAGTTTCTCGCCATGGAACACAGCCAGGTGCGGATGTCGCAGTCTCCCCGGAATTTTGGCAGCGCCTTCAGCGCCTGAAAGAACACCTGTTCCGTCAGCTCCTCCGCCAGCAGCTCGTCATGGCAGATGGCCCGTAAGTACAGCTCCACATCCCGGAAATACGCCCGGTAAATCTGTTCAAATTCCGTCATGGCCTCACCTCCTACACCCATTAGACGCAGGGAACGGGGGAATCTTACAAATTGCAAAAACTTTTATGCTACTTATCTCCCCCAAAGCCTTCCCCGGAGGGCAATGTCATCAATTTAAGGAACCAGGCTTTCCTTTCCCGTCATTGCGTGCCAGTGCGCACACTGGCGCAGCAATCCGTTCCCCTTTGCCGTGTCCCGATTTTGCACCTGGTACCAAGGAGAAACGGATTGCCACGTCGCTTCGCTCCTCGCAATGACATTGGTAAACGGTACCTTGGCGCTTAAGTTGACGACATTGCTCCAGGGGGAAGCCTTGAAGCACAAAAATCGGGAGAGGCGGTGCCTCTCCCGGTTTTCAGGTAATGTCCAGTTTCACTTCGTCCCCATCCATCCGGATGCGGATGGCGGAAATGGGATGCTCGAAGCTGTCGATGATGGCTTCGGAAATGGGGTCCTCCAGCTCCTTCTGGATGGTGCGGCGGAGGTTCCGGGCGCCGTAGGTGACGGAGTAGGCCTTCTTCACCAGGTGGCGGCGCAGTTCGTCGTCCCAGCTCAGGGTCAGTCCCCGGGCGGACAGGCTGCCCTGCAATTCGGAGAGCATGATGTCCGCGATCCCCAGGAAGTTTTCTTCCGTCAGGTGGTTAAAGGTGATAATTTCATCCACCCGGTTGAGGAATTCCGGCCGCAGGAAGCCCTGCAGGGCTTTCATGGTCTTTTCCTTCACCATATCGGTGTCTGTCCTGCCGAAGCCCATGCCGCCCACACCCCCGTCGGAGCCGGCGTTGGAGGTCATGACAATGATGGTGTTCTCGAAATTCACCACCCGGCCCTGGGCGTCAGTAATGCGCCCGTCGTCCAGCACCTGCAGCAGCACATTCAGAACGTCGGGATGGGCTTTTTCGATTTCGTCGAAGAGCACCACGCTGTAGGGACGGCGGCGGATCTTCTCCGTCAGCTGCCCCGCCTCGTCATAGCCGACGTAGCCGGGAGGCGAACCGATGAGCTTGGAGACGGTATGCTTCTCCATGTACTCGGACATATCCAGCCGGATCAGGCTGTCTACGCTGTCGAACAGGTCGCTTGCCAGCTGCTTGACCAGCTCCGTCTTGCCCACGCCGGTGGGGCCGACGAAAATAAAGGAAACCGGCCGCTTCTTGGGAGAAATCCCCACCCGGTTGCGGCGAATGGCCCGGGACACAGCCTCCACGGCCTCGTCCTGACCCACAATGTGGGTTTTCAGCCGGTCGCTGAGGCCCTTCAGCTGCTCATACTCCTGGGCCTTGATCTTGGAGGCGGGGATTTTCGTCCACAGCTCGATGATCCGCGCCAGGTTTTCCATGGTCACGGCGGGCTTGGGCAGCTTCTCCAGTTCCTCGATCTTCCCGGCAAGCTGCATCAGCTTGCTGCGAATCAGCGCCAGGCGCTCGTAGTCCTGATTTTCGGTGTCCTCATTGAGCATCCGCAGCTCCAGCTCGTAGTCGTCCCGCTCCTTTTTCAGCTCCGCCAGCTGGGAAATCTCCTTGCACTGGAGGTTGACGTCGGAGCATGCTTCATCCAGCAGGTCGATGGCCTTGTCGGGCAGGAACCGGTCGGTAATGTAGCGCTCGGACAGAATGACGCACTGGTGGGCGATTTCCGGAGAAATCTCCACCCCGTGGAACTCAGCATAGGACTTGGCAATGCCCTGAATGATCTGGCTGGCCTCGGCGATGGTGGGCTCCGCCACGGTCACAGGCTGGAAGCGGCGCTCCAAGGCGGCGTCCTTTTCAATATACTTGCGGTACTCGGCGAAAGTCGTCGCGCCGATGACCTGGATTTCTCCCCGGGACAGGGCGGGCTTGAGGATGTTGGCGGCGTTCATGCTGCCCTCTGCGTCGCCGGCGCCCACCAAATTGTGGACTTCATCGATTACCAGAATGATGTTGCCGCACTCCTTGATTTCGCCGATGAGACTCTTCATGCGGCTTTCAAACTGACCCCGGAACTGGGTGCCCGCCACCAGGGCGGTGAGATCCAGCAGGAACACCTCTTTGTCCCGCAGCTTGTAGGGCACATCCCCGGCGGCAATCCGCTGGGCCAGGCCCTCGGCGATGGCGGTTTTGCCCACGCCCGGCTCGCCGATGAGGCAGGGGTTATTCTTCTGCCGACGGTTGAGAATCTGGATGACCCGCTCGGTCTCCACATCCCGGCCGATGACCTTATCCAGCTTGCCCTCCCGGGCGCGGCCGGTTAAGTCCATGCAGTAGCTGTCCAGGAATTTGTGATTGCCGGACTTCTTTTTCCCCTTGGGCGGCTCCTCTTCCTTTCTGGAAGAGCGGGGCGGCTGCGGGGTGGGGGGATTGGAACTGCCGCCGAAGAGCTGGTTCAGTAGGGGGAAGGTAGCGGTCTGGCTGTCGATTTCGTCGTCGTCAGGATTCTCGCTGTCATCCTTCTGACCGAACATGCTGCTCATCTCGTCGCTGAGCAGGTCTAAGTCCTCCTCGGAAATCCCCATCTGCTTCACCGCCTGGTCGATCTGGGGAATCCCCAGGCTCCGGGCGCACTTCAGGCAGTAGCCCTCATTCAATGTAACGCCGTTTTCCACCTTGGTGATGAAAACCACGGCGATATTTTTCTTGCATTTGCTGCACATTTTTGGCTGCACACGATTCACTCCTTTACAAAGGAACTTTCCTTTCGACGCAGTATAGCACATTGCAGCGGAAAAAGGAAAAACAAATTATGAACGAATCACCGGCTCCAGTCGCTGCCGCACTCGAATTTCTCGATGCCGTCGTCGTACCACAGGTGGGTCATGTACAGTCCCCCCGCGGGAACGGTGGGACCTGCTGCGGTGCGGTTGCCGGAGGCAAGAATCTCCCCGATCTCCTCCGGGCGGATTTTTCCCTCGGCGGCGTAGACCACCGTGCCCGCCATGGCACGGGCCATGTTGTAGAGGA
>CAMAKJ010000164.1 GCA_945836055.1 uncultured Clostridia bacterium
TTTGAAATCCTCTATGTGGAGGACGTGCCTGCCGGTGTCGCAGTGTCCGAAGCGGTGCGCATCACCAAGAAGTACGACGGCGACGAGGCCGGCGCCTTCGTCAACGGAATCCTGGGCAGCTTTGTGCGCAGTCTGACCCCGCCCAAGGCGGAAGCCGGCGAGGAAGCAAAATGAGCGTCATTGGCATCGATACCAGCAATTACACCACCTCCATCGCGTATTTTGACGGCGTGGGCGGCGAAAACTGTTCTCAACTTCTGCCCGTGAAGCAGGGGGAGCTGGGACTGCGCCAGTCCGATGCGGTATTTGCCCATATCAAAAGCCTGCCGGAGCTTTCCGGCAGGCTGTTTTCCCATGTAGCGAAGAATTCCGTCACGGCGGTGGGGGTCAGCACCCGTCCCCGGGCGGTGGAGGGCAGCTATATGCCCTGCTTTTTGGTGGGCGTTTCCCATGCCAGGCTTCTGTCCGACGCGCTTGGCGTACCGCTGGTGGAGGTATCCCACCAGCAGGGGCACGTGGCCGCGTCGCTGTGGAGCGCGGGGCACCTGGAGCTGATGGGGGAGCCGCATTTGGCATGGCACCTGTCCGGGGGAACCACGGAGCTTCTGCTGGTGGAGCCGGAGGGGAAAAACGTCCGCTGCACCCGCATCGGCGGCACCACGGACATCTCCGCCGGACAACTCATTGACCGCACGGGACAGCTATTGCAGCTGCCGTTTCCGTCCGGAAAGTATCTGGACGCGCTGAGCAGGGAGGCGATTGGCAAAGAAACCTTCCGGGTCAAATGCGCTGAAAGCGCGTTTTCCCTTTCCGGGGTGCAGAATAAGGTGCAGCAGTTCCACGAGCGCGGCGGGATTCCCGCCGAAACCGCGGCCTTTGCTCTGCGGTGCGTCGCAGGGGCGGTGATGCAGGCGACACAGCAGGCAATGCAGCAGTATCCGGGTTTGCGGGTGGTCTTTTCCGGGGGCGTTGCCTCCAATTCGCTGCTGCGGGAGGTTCTTGCTACCGTGGAGCCTGTTTTTGCTCAGCCCCGGTTTTCCACCGACAATGCCATGGGCGTCGCCGTGCTGGCACACCGAATGACGGAGGGATGATATGCCGCAGAATGTTCTTTCCATCACCCAGCTAACGGAATACATCCGCAATAAGCTGGATATGGACCCGAATTTGGGTCAGGTCGCCGTCCGGGGCGAGATCAGCAACTACAAGGTCTATCCCTCGGGGCACCACTACTTTACATTAAAGGACGAATCCGCCGCCCTGAAATGTGTGATGTTCAAGGGCAGCGCCATGCGTCTGCGCTTTCGCCCGGAAAACGGCATGAAGGTCATCGCCATGGGCAAGGTCACGGTGTACCCCAGAGACGGCGCGTATCAGCTGTACTGCGCCGCCATGGCCATGGACGGCGTGGGCGACCTGTATGCCGCCTTTGAGCAGCTGAAGAAAAAGCTGGCGGCGGAGGGGCTGTTCGACCCCGCTCACAAAAAGCCCCTGCCCAAATATCCCGGCACCATCGGCATCGTCACCAGCTCTGCCGGTGCGGCGGTACATGACATGCTCCGGATTCTGCGCAAGCGCTATCCCTTAAGCAAGGTTCGTCTGCTTCCAGTGCGGGTACAGGGGGCGGAGGCGCCGGGGGAAATTGCCGCCGCCATCCGCTACGCCAACCACTACCGTCTGGCTGACCTGCTGATCGTGGGTCGGGGCGGCGGCTCCATCGAGGATTTGTGGGCGTTCAACGATGAGCAGGTAGCCCACGCCATTTACGATTCTCAAATACCAGTGATCTCCGCCGTGGGACACGAGCCGGATGTGACCATTTCCGACTATGTAGCCGACTTAAGGGCGGCAACCCCCTCCAACGCGGCGGAGCTGGCGGTGCCCGATCAGGATGCTCTCAGGCAGAACTTAGACGCTATGTCCGCAGCCATGGCTTCGGCACTGAACCGGCAGCTGAAGGCGGCGCGGCAGCATCTGGGTGTACTGTCCCATTCCGCCGCGCTGAAAAGTCCCACGGGGTATATCGAACAGCGGGAGAAAAGCCTGGAGCTGCTGAAAAACCGCCTGATTGCGGCGCAGAATCAGACCATCACCCGGAACAATCAGCGTTATATTGCCGCCGTCTCCAAGCTGGACGCCCTGAGCCCCCTGAAGGTGCTCACCCGGGGCTATTCCATGGCGCAGACGGAGGATGGCACGGTACTTCGCTCCGTCCGCCAAGTGGAGTTGGGGGAGCGGATTGCCGTCTATTTAAGCGACGGCAGCCTGTCCGCAACGGTAATGGATAAAAAGGAGGAAGCACGATGAATCCCGAAAATCAGACCTTTGAACAGTCCATGGCCCGACTGGAGCAGATCGTCCGTGCCATGGAGCGGGGCGACGTGGCCCTGGAGGAGTCTCTGAAACTCTTCCAGGAGGGCACGGAGCTGGTGCGCAGCTGTCAAAAGCTGCTGGACGAAGCCCAGCTTCAGGTAAAGAAAATCATGACTGCCCCCGACGGCAGTCCGGTGGAGGAGGAATTCCGGGATGAGCCATGACGCCCAAACCCGGGAATACCGGGAGTACATTGAATCCTATCTGAAAAATCTCTACGGTGAATTCCGGGATCAGCCCCAGAAGCCCCTGTATCAGGCCATGGAGTATAGCCTTTTGGCAGGCGGCAAGCGGCTGCGCCCCATCTTCGCCTTCGAGTTCTGCCGCCTCTGCGGCGGTGACTGGCACACTGCCGCCCCCTTCGCGGCGGCGGTGGAGATGATCCATACCTACAGCCTGATTCACGACGATCTGCCCTGCATGGACAACGACGACTACCGCCGGGGCCGGCTGACCAACCACAAGGTTTTTGGCGAGGGCATGGCGGTGCTGGCCGGGGACGCGCTCCTCACCGACGCCTTTATGGTTGCTGCCAAGGCCAGGCTGCCCAAACCGGAGGACATGGCCACCGCCGTGGGAATTCTGGCGGAATGCGCCGGCTCCCTGGGCATGGTGGGCGGACAGGTGCTGGACATCATGAGCCAGGAGCGGGAGCTCAGCGAGCAGGAGGTGCTGGCCATTCAGTCCCGGAAAACCGGGGCGCTGATCAGCGCGGCCTGTTCCCTGGGCGTCATCGCCGGGGGAGGAACCGAGGCGCAGTTTGACGCCGCCTGCCAGTTCGCCGCCGGGCTGGGACTGGCGTTCCAGATTCGGGACGATATGCTGGATGTCATCGGCACCCAGGCGGAGCTGGGTAAGGCCACCGGCGTAGATGCCGAAAAGAATACCTTCGTCCGGCTTTATGGACTGGAAAGGTGCGAAGAACTGGTACAGAAATACACGGATTATGCCATTTCCGCCCTGTCCGCCTTTGAAAACACCGAGTACATTACAGCGCTTGCCAAGAGCCTGACCGACCGCCGGGTATGACATGAATGGAACAGAAGCGGCGCTGCGCGCTTAACGAATTTGCTGACAGGGGGCATCTGCCAATGTCACTAAGTTAAGAAAGGCTGGGTCTCGCAGAAATGCGGGGCCTAGTT
>CAMAKJ010000165.1 GCA_945836055.1 uncultured Clostridia bacterium
TTCAGGAGGTGACTTTTTTGAGTGACAACTGGATCGTAGGCAATCTGCAATCCGCTTTTCATACCTGGAACGATAAGCTGGCGGAGATATGGGCCTTGATTACCACAACGCCCCAGGAGTTCCGGGGTGGAGGTATCTGGACGGCCATTGTCAATATCAATGATGGATTGCAGGCCGTAGGCTATGGCCTGCTGGTATTGTTCTTTGCCATGGGCATCTTCCAGAGTGCGGCCAGCTTCCGGGACTTTCAGCGGCCGGAATTTGCCCTGCGCCACTTCATCCGTTTTATCCTGGCAAAGACGGCCATCGGATACGGCATGGAACTGATGCTTGCCATTTTCAATATCTGCGGCGGTATCGTTCAAAGCATTATGGGCGGCGTGGGCGGTATGGCCTCTGCTGCCGTTTCTGTCCCGCAGGAAATGGTAGACACCATAGAGAGCATTGGCTTTTTGGAGAGTATTCCCCTCTGGCTGGTAACGGTGCTGGGCAGCCTGTTCATCACCATTCTGTCTTTCATTCTGATTATGACCGTCTATGGCCGCTTCTTCCGCCTGTATATGTTTACAGCCCTGGCGCCGCTGCCGCTGTCCTCTTTTGCGGGAGAGGGAACCAGCTTTATCGGAAAGACGTTTATCAAGTCCTACACCGGCGTTTGTCTGGAGGGAGCGGTTATCGTCCTGGCCTGCCTGATCTATACCGCCTTTATCTCCGGGAGTGCGCCGGTGCTGGATACATCGTTATCCGCTGTCACGATGAGCTGGCAGTATGTTGGCGAGACGATTTTTAACATGATCGTTCTGGTGGGGCTGGTCAAGGGGGCGGAACGAATTGTCAAAGAGATGTTTGGCCTGTAAATTTTGAAAAGGAGATCATCATGGAAATCAAAATCCCGAAAGAAGTGCGGCAGCACTCGGAAAGTATTTTCTTTGGCCTGTCCGTCCGGCAGTTGATTTGTTCGGCTCTGGCCGTTGCAGTCGCTGTCAGCATTTATTTTGCCCTGCGGAATGTGCTGGGCCGTGAAACGGCAAGCTGGGCCTGCATCGTGGCGGCGGCGCCCGTGGCCGTCGCGGGCTTCTTCCATTACAACGGCCTGACCTTTGAACAGTTCGTATGGGCCTTCATCAAGTCTCAGTTCCTGTGTGCCGCACCCAGGGCGTTCCGTGCGGAAAATATCTACTGTATGGCTCTGTCTGGAAAGGGGGCGCGATACGATGATTAAGACCCTGGCTGCCGCAAACAAGAGCGAAAAGGAACGCTTTAAGATACCCCGCAGCGTCCAGCAGTCCATCCCTATTCGGTGTATCTTCCGGGACGGTATCTGGCAGGTGGGGAATAAGTACAGCCGCACCTGGCGCTTTGCGGATATTAACTACGCCCTGGCGTCCTATGAGGACCAGCGAGATATGTTTACCGCCTATTGCGGCGTTCTGAACAGCCTGCCTACCGACGCCACCACCAAAATCACCATCAACAACCGGCGTTTGAATGGCGTGGACTTCCAGCGCAGTGTCCTGATGAAAAGCAGGGGCGACGGGTTGGATAGATACCGCGAGGAATACAATGCCGTTCTCACGGAAAAGACCGCCGACAGCAACGGCTTGATCCAGGATAAGTATATCACCGTCTCCGTGGCGCGAAAAAACATTGAGGAAGCCCGTGCCTTTTTCAGCCGGGTGGATGCAGACCTTGGTAAGAGCTTCGGACGGCTGGACAGTGGGGCACGGCCCCTGGATAACCATGAGCGGCTGCGGCTGTTCCATGACTTTTTCCGGCCCGGAGAGGAGCCGTACTTCCAATTCGACCTCTCTGAAGCTATGAAAAAGGGCCATGATTTTCGGGACTACATCGCCCCGGACGGGATGCAGTTCAAGGCCGACCACTTCCAAATGGGCAGCAAGGTGGGCCGTGTTCTGTTCCTTCGGGAGTATGCCAGCTATATCAAGGACAGCATGATCGCGGAGCTGTCCGACTTCTCCCGGAACCTCATGCTTTCCATTGACATTCTGCCAATCCCCACCGACGAGGCGGTAAAGGAAGTCCAGTCCCGGATACTGGGCATTGAGAGCGACATTACCCGTTGGCAGCAGCGCCAGAATGATAAGAACAACTTTACGGCCACCGTTCCCTATGAGCTGGAGCAGCTTCGGGGTGAGACAAAGGAGTTCCTGGACGATCTGAGCACCCGCGACCAGCGCATGATCTTTGCCAATGTCACACTGGTCCATCTGGCCGACGATTTGGAGCAGTTGGACGCCGATACCGAGACGCTGCAATCCATAGGGCGCAAGCACCTCTGCCAGTTCGCGGTGCTCCGCTATCAGCAGGAGGACGGACTCAATACAGCTCTGCCCTATGGCCTGCGGCGGATCAAGACCACCCGCACCCTTACCACGGAAAGCGCCGCCGTTTTGACGCCCTTCCGTGTTCAGGAGATCCAGGATGCCGGGGGTATCTACTATGGCGTCAACGCTGTCTCCAAAAACCTGCTGATCTGCAACCGAAAGAAGCTGCTGAACCCCCATGGCTTTATCCTGGGCGTGTCCGGCTCCGGCAAATCCTTTTCCATGAAGGAGGCCATTACCTTTATCGCCCTGTCCACCGACGATGATATTATCATCATCGACCCGGAACGGGAGTATGGGGAGCTGACCCGTGCCCTCCATGGGACTGTGCTGGAGGTTTCGCCTAACAGTCCCAACCATTTCAACCCTCTGGCTATCGACAAGGGCTACGGCGCCGGTGAAAACCCAATCGCCATGAAATCCGAGCTGATGATGAGCATTTGCGAGCAGCAGATGGGTGCGGGCCAGTTGGGGGCCTTCCATAAATCCATCATTGACCGCTGCACCGCCAACATCTACCGTGACCTTATCAAAAGCGGCGGCAAGGCCCGACAGCCCACCCTGCCCGATTGGCGCAACGATGTCAAGCGGCAGCCGGAACGGGAGGCCCAGGAGCTGGCCCTTGCGTCGGAGCTGTTCGTGGAGGGCAGCTTGAATATGTTCGCCCATGAGACAAACATTGATATTACCAACCGCATGATCTGCTTCGACCTCTATGAGATGGGCGAGCAGCTAAAGCCAACCGCTATGAACGTGGTGCTGGAAGCCATTCAGAACCGGGTGGCCGCAAACCGGCTGGCCGGAAAGTACACATGGGTCTTTATTGACGAAATCTACTTGTTTTTCAAGTATTACTACTCCGCCCAGTTCCTCTATAAGTGCTGGAAGCGGTTTCGCAAATATTCCGCGGCCATGACCGGGGCAACGCAGAACGTGGAGGAATGTCTGCGGTCCGATACGGCCCGGCTCATGTTCGCCAACAGCGAGTTTTTGATCCTGCTGAACCAGGCGGCCACCGACCGGGCGGAGCTTGCCAAGCTGCTGAATATCTCTGAAACACAGATGGGGCACGTTACCAATGCGGAAGCCGGTCACGGCCTGCTGAAAATCGGCGGCTCCATCGTTCCCTTTGCCAACGAGTTCCCACGGGGCGGAGATCT
>CAMAKJ010000166.1 GCA_945836055.1 uncultured Clostridia bacterium
TCGATGACGCCGTCGCCGATGTCCAGAATGGACACATCGAAGGTGCCGCCGCCCAAGTCGTAGACCATGATCTTCTGCTCGGATTCCTTGTCCAGGCCGTAAGCCAGAGCGGCTGCGGTGGGCTCGTTGATAATACGCTTCACGTCCAGACCGGCGATCTTGCCGGCGTCCTTGGTGGCCTGACGCTGGGCGTCGGAGAAGTAAGCGGGGACGGTGATGACAGCTTCGGTTACGCTCTGTCCCAGATAGCTCTCCGCGTCCGCCTTCAGCTTCTGCAGGATCATAGCGCTGATCTCCTGGGGGGTGTAGCCCTTGCCGTCGATGTTGACGTGATAATCTTCACCCATGTGGCGCTTGATGGAAGAGACGGTGCGGTCGGCGTTGGTCACGGCCTGACGCTTTGCCACCTGGCCAACCATACGCTCGCCGGTCTTGGAGAAGGCCACGACAGAGGGGGTAGTACGGTTGCCTTCCGCGTTGGCGATAACAACAGGCTCGCCGCCTTCCAGAACAGCAACACAGGAATTGGTAGTACCAAGGTCGATACCGATAATCTTAGACATAATGTTTTCCTCCTAATATATTGAAAGATAAAGTTCTACAAAATGAATTTTCAATTGCCAACTGTCAATTGCCAATTAGTTTGCCACCTGCACCATGGCGAAGCGGATAACCTTATCGCCCAGCTTGAAGCCCTTCTGGAATACCTGGGCGATGACGTTTTCGTCGTGCTCCTCGCTGTCCAGATGCATCACGGCGTTGTGCAGGTTGGGATCGAAGACGTCCCCCGGTTCGCCGAAGATTTCCACGCCCAGGCCGGTGAGGATTTTCACCAGCTCCGTCATGGTCATCTCCACGCCCTTTTTGTAGGCGGCGTCCTCGGTGGGCTGGTTCAGCGCCCGCTCCAGGTTGTCATAGATGGGAAGGAGCTTCGTGATGGCGTCGGCCTTGCCGTTGCCGTAGGAGGCTTCCTTCTCCTTGGTGGTGCGCTTGCGGAAGTTATCGTATTCCGCTGCCAGACGCAGCCGGGAATCGTGCTCGGCGTTGTATTTTTCCTCCCAGTTGACCTCGGGCTGTTCCGGGGTCTGAGGCGCTTCCGGGGTTTCCTCCGGCGACGCGTCCTTGGGGGGTTCCTTCGAAGCCTCCGCCGTTTCCGGCGTCTGCTCCTGCTTTACTTCTTCTGTTTCCTTACTTGCCACGTTTCAGACCTCCTGTCTGTGCAGGGCGGGGGAAAACTCTCACAGGCTTGAGAACTTTCCCCTGCCCTGCGAATCATCATCTATTCTTCCTTTTTCGGCGGCTCCGGCAGCTTGGGCTGCTCAGGTGTCTCGGGCTTTCCGAACATCTTGCTCAGGCTCTCGGCGAAGTAGCTTAAGCGGGCGGTGATCTTGGCGTAATCCATACGGGTGGGGCCAACCACGCCGATCATGCCCTGCATTCCGTCGCCGATGTCGAACTTGGTCATGACCACCGAGGAATCCTTCAGATCGCTGGCCACATTTTCGGGGCCAACCAGCACCTTGGTGCCGTTGGCGCCCTCCATGACGGCGGGAAGATTGGCGAAGGTTTCCTCGTCGATGGAATCCATCACCCGCTGGGCTTTGTCCACATCCCGGTACTCCGGAAGGCTCAGCAGCTTTGCCTGGCCGCTGACCGCCACGCTGGTCGCGCCGGTATTTTTCAGGGTCTCCTGGGTGAAGTCCAGAATCACCGGCACCAAGGAAGCGGCGGCACCCGCGGAAGCCATCACCTTGTCCATCAGCTCGGAAGTGAAGCCCTCCAGGGGAACGTCCGTCATGGCGGCGTTGAGCACCGCGCTGAGGATTTTCAAATCCGCTTCGGTGACGTTCAGGGGCAGCTTGATGAGCTTGTTCACCACCTGATCGTCCCGGAGCATCAGCACCAGAATGATGCTGCCCTGTCCCGCGAGAATCAGGTCGAACCGCTTTACGGTGGTGCTGCCCGCCCGGGATGCGGCGGAGATGGCGGGAAGATCGGTGGCCTGGGATACCAGCTTTGCCACCTTTTCCACCATTTTATCCACACGCTGCATTTTTTCCTCGATGGCGCTGTTGATGGATTTGGTTTCATCCACACTCAGGCGGTAGTCCATCATCAGCTCATCCACATACAGCCGGTAGCCGGCGGCGGAAGGAATTCGTCCCGCGCTGGTGTGGGGCTGCTCCAGATAACCCATGGTGGTCAGCTCCGCCATTTCGTTGCGGATGGTTGCGGAGGAATAATTCATGTCCGGCAGGGCGGTAATGGCCTTGGAGCCGACCGGCTCGGCGGTGCGGATATACAGGTCAACCACAGACCGCAAGACCTTCTTTTTCCGCTGTGTCAGTTCCATGAAGCTCCTCCTTTCGCTTTAGCACTCCATATCCTTGAGTGCTAAGCACACTATACCGCAGAGTGCCAAAAAAGTCAATAGGTGGTTTTTGAATTATTCTTTAACATTTGCGGGGATGCCCCCGCAGGCAATGCGTGCTCGGGTGGTGTGGTATCGTTACGCCATTGGGCACCGCTCGGTTCGTTACGCTTACCCGAAGCTGATGAGGGGAGAGAACGCGCGTTCAAAATTATTTTGAGACAAAACGCTTCCTTCATGCGTTATATAAAGGAATGGTGAGATTTGCCTTCGCAGACGGTTCCGCCAGGCCGGAGAACAAGAGCGCGCCGTCACTTTTGACTCCCATATTCCAACTTTCTCCGCCCCATTTATGAAGTGCCCTTGAATTTTTCTTGAATTCTCCCGCCGGGACTGGAAGTTTTCTTTCCTTTGTGCTATACTGTGCGTAAGTATAAACTGCGGGGGTATGCCCCGAAACCGAAGTGATGTTTGGAGAGAGAGCTTATGCTGGAATTATTGGCGCCCGCCGGGTCGATGGATGCCCTGCGCGCGGCGGTTCAGAACGGCGCCAACGCCGTTTACTTAGGCTGCGGCAGCTTTAACGCGCGGCAGAGCGCGAAAAACTTTACCCCCCAAACCCTGGTGGAAGCCGTGAAATACAGCCATGTCCGGGGTGTCGCCGTGCACCTGACCCTGAACACCCTGGTCTCCGACCGGGAGATGACGGAGCTGGGGGAGCTGATCCGCCACGCCGCCCAGAATAACGTGGACGCCTTTATCGTCCAGGACCTGGGCGTGGTGCAGCTGTGCCGCCAGATTGCCCCCAACATTCCCGTCCACGGCAGCACCCAGATGACCGTCCACTCCCTGCCCGGGGTGCAGCTTTGCGCCGCCATGGGCTTACAGCGGGTGGTGCTGAGCCGGGAGCTGAGCCGGGAGGAAATCCGGTACATTTGCGCAAATTCTCCCATTGAAATAGAAGTTTTTGGCCACGGCGCGCTGTGCATGTGCTATTCCGGCCAGTGCTACATGTCCGCCATGATCGGCGGCCGCTCCGGCAACCGGGGCCGCTGTGCCCAGCCCTGCCGCCAGAGCTACGGCTATACCCACTGGCAGGAGAAATACCCCT
>CAMAKJ010000167.1 GCA_945836055.1 uncultured Clostridia bacterium
CCCGGCCGGTTTGACCGCCGGATCATCGTGGACCGGCCCAACCTCCAGGGCCGTCTGGACACCCTGAAGGTGCACACCCGGAAGATCAAGCTCAGCGACGACGTAGATCTGCGGAAAATCGCCCAGGCCACCGCCGGCGCGGTGGGCGCGGATCTGGCGAACCTGGTCAACGAAGCCGCTCTCCGGGCCGTCCGCATGGGCCGTCAGACGGTGAACCAGGAAGATTTGCTAGTGTCCTTTGAGACGGTTATCGCGGGCACCGAAAAGAAAAACACGGTGCTCACCGACATGGAAAAGCGGCTGGTGGCTTATCACGAGGTGGGCCACGCCCTCATCGCGGCGCTGGAAAAGCACGCCCAGCCCGTGTCCAAAATCACCATCGTTCCCCACACCTCCGGCGCACTGGGCTACACCATGCAGATGCCCGAGGAGGAGAAGTTCCTGTCCACCGCCGACGAGCTGCGTACGGAGCTGCGGACGCTGGTGGGCGGCCGGGCCGCGGAGCAGGTGGTGTTCGGCGTGCAGACCACCGGCGCCGCCAACGACATCCAGCGGGCCACCTCCCTGGCCCGGAACATGGTCACCCAGTACGGCATGAGCGAAAAGTTCGGGCTCATGTCCACCGCCAGCGTGGAAAACCAGTATCTGGACGGCCAGGCCTATATGGACTGCTCTCAGGAGACCGCCGCCGAGGTGGACAGGGAGGTCATGCAGATCTTGCAGCAGGCCTACGCCGATGCCAGGCGGATTTTGACGGAGCATCGGGGCCTGCTGGATGAGATTTCGGAATTCCTGCTGGTGAAGGAGACCATCACCGGCGACGAGCTGATGGCCTACGTCAACGCCGACAAAAACGCCCTCCCCGCCCCGGAGGCGGAAGCGCCCAAGGACACAGCGGGGGAATAAGCGTCATTTCTGCAAAAAAATCACCCGGTACGGATTTGCTTTCCGTACCGGGTGTTGTCTTTTTACTTCAGAAAATCCTTCGTCACTTCCACAATGTGCTCCGCGCTCAGGCCGAAGGCCTTCAGAACTTCCGCCGCGGGGCCGGAGAAGCCGAACCGATCCTCTACGCCGATGCGTCTCACCGGGATGGGGTACGTTTCAGAAAGGAAGCTGCACACCGCTTCGCCCAGGCCGCCGATGACGCTGTGCTCCTCGCAGGTGATAATCCTGCCGCATTCCTTGGCACACTTCAGCACCAGTTCCTCGTCCAGGGGCTTGATGGTGGACATGTTGACGATCCGGGCGTGGATGCCCATGGTCTCCAGCTGCTCACCAGCTTTCATGGCCTCGTAGACCATCAGGCCGTTGGCGATGATGGCAATGTCCGTGCCCTCCCGCATGATTTCGCCCTTGCCGATTCGGAAGGTAAAGCCCTCCTCATGGAACACTGGCACTGCCAGACGGCCCATGCGCAGATACACGGGACCCCGATATTCGTAAGCGGCCTTGGTTGCCGCCTCCGCTTCCACGCCGTCGGCGGGGCAGATGACCACCATACCGGGGATGGAACGCATCAGGGCGAAATCCTCACAGCACTGATGGCTCGCGCCGTCCTCGCCCACGGACATGCCGCCGTGGGACGCGCCGATCTTCACATTCAGATGGGGGTAGCCGATGGAGTTGCGGATCTGCTCATAAGCACGTCCGGAAGCGAACATGGCAAAGGAGGAAGCAAAGGGGATCAGGCCGCTGGCGGCCAGTCCCGCCGCCACGCACATCATATCCGCCTCGGCGATGCCGCAGTTGAAGTGACGGTCGGGGTACGCTTTGGCAAACATGCCGGTTTTCGTGGAGCCTGCCAGGTCGGCGTCCAGCACCACAATGTCCTCATGCTCCGCGCCCATGGCAACCAGCCCACGGCCGTAGCCCTCGCGGGTGGCCATTTTTTTGATTTCTGCCATCTTACATGCCCTCCAGTTCGGTCAGTGTCTGCTTCAGCTCCGCCATGGCCTGGGCATACTGCTCGTCGTTGGGCGCGACGCCGTGCCATCCGGCCTGGTTTTCCATGAAGGAAACGCCCTTGCCCTTGACGGTCTTCATTACAATGGCGCTGGGACAGCCCTTGACGGTTTTAGCGGTGTTCACAGCCGCCTCGATGGCGTCAAAGTCGTGGCCGTCGATGGTCTGCACATGGAAGCCGAAGGCCGCCAGCTTTTCGTCAATAGGATAGGGGCTCATGACCTTGGCGATGTCACCGTCAATCTGCAGGCCGTTGTTGTCGATGAAAATGCACAGGTTGTCCAGCTTGTAGTGGGACGCGAACATGCAGGCCTCCCACACCTGGCCCTCCTGAATCTCGCCGTCGCCCAGAAGCGTATAAACCCGGACATCCTGCTTTTTCAGCCGGGCGGCCAGCGCCATGCCGCAGGCGCAGGAGATGCCCTGACCCAGGCTGCCGGTGGACATGTCCACGCCGGGAACGGTATTCATATTGGGGTGTCCCTGCAGGTAGCTTCCCACCTTCCGAAGCGTCACCAGATCCTCCACCGGGAAGAAGCCCCGGAGGGCCAGCGTGGCGTACAGACCCGGCGCGGTGTGGCCCTTGCTCAGAACGAACCGGTCCCGGTCGTCCCACTTGGGGTTCCTGGGGTCAACCCGCAGTTCCCTGAAGTACAGATAGGTAAACAGGTCCGTAGCGGAAAGGCTTCCGCCGGGGTGTCCGCATTTGGCGGCGTGGGTACTTTCGATAATGCCCATGCGCACCTTGCAGGCAGTGATTTGCAGCTGCTTTTTCTCCTGGGATGTCATAGTATCCTCCTTGAAAATAGAAAAATGCGGAATATACACATACTATGCCAATATACATACCATTATACATGGATTCCCGGCGCTTTGTCAACTGTAGGGGATGGAAAAAGGGCGGCGCTTTTGGCCCGCCGATTTGTTCATCCGTATCAAACGCAGAAAAGCAGGACCTCTCCACGGGGAAAGGCCCTGCTGATTTATTTGGGTTTTGCCGATTAGTACATGCCACCGGCCTGGCTGGCAGCGGCTGCGGCGGCAGCGTCAGCGGCGGGATCGGGCTTGTCAACCACCAGAGACTCGGTGGTCAGCACGCACCCGGCGATGGACGCGGCGTTCTCCAGAGCGGAACGGGTAACCTTGGTGGGATCCACAATGCCCGCGGGGATCATGTCCACATACTCCTCGGTGTAGGCGTTGTAGCCGAAGCCCACCTTGCCGGAATTACGGATCTTCTCGTAGACCACGCTGCCGTCCACACCGGCATTCTCGGCGATCTGACGGATGGGCGCCTGCAGAGCGGCGGCAATGATCTTCGCGCCGGTCTTCTCGTCGCCGTGCAGAGTGGCAATCAGCTTCTCCACAGCGGGGATGGCGTTGACCTGAGCGGTACCGCCGCCGGCCACGATGCCCTCTTCCACAGCGGC
>CAMAKJ010000168.1 GCA_945836055.1 uncultured Clostridia bacterium
TCCCCCGGCATTCGCAGAATGCCATCGTTCCGAAGGAACGATAAATTCCAATTTTTTACAGCTGAGTTAAGCCGATATGCACATTACATTTTGCATTCAGCATTTACAGAATTAGCCCCACAGCACGGACAGCATGGGGATAACCTGCTTCTTCCGGCTCATGACCTTGGGCAGGAACACGGTGTTGTCCTTGGGGGTCACGCTGAAGGCCTGCCGGATGGTATCGTCGTCGCCGATATACAGAATCTGGGTGCCCTCCAGCAGAACGTCGGTGAGCATCAGGATCACCAGATCGAACATCTTGTCCTCGGCGGTCTTTTTCATCAGCGCCAGGAATTCGTCCTTGCGCTTGAGCAGGCTGGGGCTGTCCACGCAGGTCAGCTGGGACACCGCCAGACTGTGGCCCGCGATGTGGAATTCCTTGTAGTCCGTGAAGAAGATTTCCTCGGCGGTCTTGTTGTCCACGGCGGCGGAGAAGATTTCGTGGCCCAGCTCATCCAGGGACACATTGGCAATCCGCGCCATGCGCTCCGCCGTGCGGATATCCCGCTGGGTGCAGGTGGGGGACTTGAACATGACGGTGTCGGACAGAATCGCCGCCGCCATCATGCCCGCCAGCTTGGCCGAGGGCATCAGGCCCCGATCCTGGTACATCTCTGCGATGATGGTGTTGGTAGAGCCTACCGGCTCGTTGCGGACGTAAATAGGGTTGCCGGTCTGGATGTCCGCCAGACGGTGGTGGTCGATAATGGCGAGAATATCCGCTTCCTCCAGGCCGGGAACGGACTGGGAGGCCTCGTTGTGGTCCACCAGAACCACCTGCTTGCGCCTGGGGCGGAGCAGATGATACCGGGTCAGAATGCCAACGGCCTTTTCATCGCTGTCCAGAATGGGATAGCTGGGGTGGCGGTACTTCAGAACCATGTCCCGGACGGTGTCCACCCGGTCGTCCAGGTGGAAGCAGACCAGACCCTGGGTGTTGCAGATGCGCCCCACCGGCGTGGACTGGAAAATCAGCCGCGCCGCCCGATAGGCGTCAAAGGGAGTGGAGATGATGCAGGTTCTGGTGGGCAGATTGCGCAGCTCATCGGAAATCTCCGCCTGGCACAGCACCAGGCAGTTTACGTTCATCTCCAGGGCGCGGCGGATCATGTCCGGCTGGTGTCCGCACAGGACGATGCTCTGTGGGGACTGAAACAGCAGATTCTCCCGGCTCTGGGGCAGGGCGATGGTCACCTCGCCGGAAATGGCGTCGATGTTTTCACCCGCCTCGTTGAGGATTTTGCCCTCCAGGACAGATACCACGTTGAACAGCGGCACCTCCTCCAGCACACAGTTGCTGATGCGGGACATATTGTAATTGGCGATGTCCGTCCGGGAGAGAATGCCGCAGAGGGTGCCGTCCTCCCTGGCCACGGGAATGGCGGCGATGGCGGGGTATACCTGGAACTCGTCCCAGGCCCGGCCCACGGTGACGCCGGCGTTCAGAATGGGGGGCTTGTCGAAATCCAGGTCCCGCACCTGGTTATACAGGTCGGTGATGCGTTTGGGGGGCTGGAAGCCAAACCGGTCCAGCACGACCTGGGTCTCGTCGGAGACCCGCCCAAGGCAGGCGGCTTCATACTGCTGCTCTCCGCAGGCGTTGCGCAGAGCGGCGTAAGCAATGGCGGCCACAATGGAATCGGTGTCCGGATTGCGGTGGCCGGTAACATAAATGGGATCCATAGAGTAACCTCCTTTGTATCAAAGGGAAAAGCCACGCCGTCAAACGGTAATTTCTCCCGCGAGGCTGTTCCCGAACAATTCCGTAATCTGTGCCGGGGTCATACCCTGGCCAATGGCCCACATGAGCTTGGTCATGGCGGCTTCGGTGGTCATGTCCCGTCCCTGAATGACGCCCAGCTCCAGCAGCTTGCTGCCCACCTGGTAGACCTGCAGGTTGGCGCTGTCGTACAGGCACTGGGTGGTGACCACGATGCTGATGCCGTCCTCCACACAGCGGCGGATGCCCCGCAGCCCCCGGTGGAGCACGTTGATGCCGCCCAGGCCGAAGGCTTCGATGACGATGCCCTTGTAGCCCATTGCGGTGAGCATATCAAATACCGCCGGGTTTAGGCCCGGTGTCAGCTTCAGGAGGAACACGTCCTTGCTGAGGGCGGGAAGCAGCCGGGCTTCGCCGGTTCGTCTGGGGATCACGCTGGTATCCACCACCAGACCCCGGTTGCTGACCAGGGCGGCATAGCGGGCGTTGACGCTTTCAAAGGCGGAAAACCCGGAGGCGCGAACCTTCACCGCCCGGCAGCCCAGCATGACCTTGCGGTCGAAGGCCAGAAACACGCCGGGAAAGCCGGAGGCCGCCATGGCAAAGGCGGTGCGCAGATTATCCGGACCGTCGGAAAGCATATCCGTCAGCGGAAGCTGGGAGCCGGTGAAGACCACCGGCAGGTCAATACCCGGCAGCATAAAGGTAATGGCGGAAGCGGTATAGGCCATGGTATCCGTACCGTGGGACACCACGACGCCGTCAAAGCCTGTCCGGTCGGTAAAAATATGCTCCGCAATCAGCTGCCACTCCTCCGGGCGGATGTTGGAGGAATCCAGGCACATCACGTCCCGGACGGTGATATCATAATAGGTTCTGAGCTGTTCCAGTTCCCGCTCCATTACATCCGAGCGCCGGGGTTCCAGCCCCTCGCCGCCGGGAACCGACGCGATGGTGCCGCCGGTGGTGAGCAGGAGAATCTTTTTCTTTTTGGTCATGCGAAAACCTCCGTAGGGCTTATGTCATGCCCCCGCTGCCCAGGTATCGAGCTGCTTATGCCTGGATTCCTCCGGAACTTCCGGTATTCAACCTCATTTACATTGAAAAGCATACTATGTTATCGGCGGGGGCATGGCATAAGCACTGCGAAACGGGTGCGAGATAAACTGCAATTAAGCGCCATGTAACGAACCGAGCACTGCCCAATGGCGTAACGATTACCGATCACCCAAGCACGCATTGCCCGCGGGGCATCCCCGCAAATTGCAGTTTGCAGGAGAGAGTGAAGATTGAAGAGTGTAGAGTGGAGATAAAGGAAAACGGGAATCTGTGCAGCTGATTATGGAAATAAGAGGTTGTATTGTTTGACAATGCCCCTTTCCGTGTATCTTCACTCTTCACTCACCACTCTGCAATCTCAGGAATAACTTTGATTCTCACCTCTGCAAATTACAATCTGTCTGTATCTTTCCATTATACCGCCTATTATGGGAAATAGCAAGAAAAAATAACACCCCGGAAGGAAAGTTCCGGGGTGCTGGTCAATCTGTTAATCAGTCAGCGACGTAGGGCAGCAGAGCGATCTGACGGGCGCGCTTGATGGCGGTGGTCAGGTCACGCTGATG
>CAMAKJ010000169.1 GCA_945836055.1 uncultured Clostridia bacterium
AATAGTTTCATAGATGCCAACCCTTTCCGTTAAAAAGTGTGGAGTTTGGAGCGCGGAGTTATGGATGATTTTTCTCCACACTGCACGCTCCGCTCCCGATCAATGGTGGAACAGCCGCATTCCGGTGAAGGCCATGACCATGTTGTTTTTGTCGCATTCGGCAATGACCAGATCGTCACGGATGGAACCGCCCGGCTGGGCGATATACTTCACGCCGCTGGCTTTGGCCCGCTTGATGTTGTCGGCAAAGGGGAAGAAAGCGTCGGAACCCAGAGCCACGCCATCGATGGCGCCCAGGAACGCGCGCTTGTCCTGTTCGGTCAGCCGCTGGGGCTGCTCGGTGAAGTAGTTCTGCCAGATGCCGTCGGCACAGACATCCTCCTCATTGCCGTTGATGTAGCCGTCAATGACGTTGTCCCGGTTGGGACGGCCCAGATCAGAGCGGAAGGGCAGATTCAGCGTCTTGGGGTGCTGACGGAGAAAGAAGGTGTCCGCCTTGGAGCCGGCCAGCCGGGTGCAATGGATGCGGGACTGCTGACCCGCGCCCACGCCGATGGCCTGCCCGTCGTAGGCAAAGCACACGGAGTTGGACTGGGTGTATTTGAGGGTAATGAGCGCCACGATCAGGTCAATTTTGGCGGATTCGGGCAGCTCCTGATTGGCGGTGACGAGGTTCTCCAGCAGGTGGGCTCCGATTTTGAAATTGTTGCGGCCCTGCTGGAAGGTGATGCCGAACACCTGCTTGGTCTCCTGCTCGGCCGGGACATAGCCGGGGTCGATGGCAACCACGTTGTAGCTGCCCTTGCGCTTGGTTTTCAGAATTTCCAGCGCCTCCGGCTCGTAGCCGGGAGCGATGACGCCGTCGGAGACCTCCCGGGCGATCAGCCTGGCGGTGGTCACGTCGCAGATGTCGGACAGCGCCACCCAGTCGCCGAAGGAGCACATCCGGTCGGTGCCCCGGGCTCTGGCGTAGGCGCAGGCCAGAGGAGAATCATCCAGTTCCGGAACATCGTCCACAAAGCAGGCCTTTTTCAGGTTTTCGGGGAGTTTCTTTCCCACGGCGGCGGAGGTGGGAGAGACGTGCTTAAAGGAGGTGACGGCGCACAGGCCGGTGGCCTCCTTCAGCTCCTTAACGAGCTGCCAGGAGTTCAGCGCGTCCAGAAAATTGATGTAGCCGGGACGGCCGTTGAGAATGGTGATGGGCAGATCGGAACCGTCGGCCATGTAGATTTTCGCGGGCTTCTGGTTGGGATTGCAGCCGTATTTCAGTTCAAATTCGTTCATGTCACGTCACTCCTTTACTGGTGCTTGTTCACAATGCGCTGCTCATATTCCCGGGTTTCCAGATCGGTGTAGCGCACAAACAGAGAAATCTTATTGTCGGCGTTCAGATTCTCCCACAGCTCGGAGGTAAAGATGTCGATATCGTCGGGGATGGAAACCCGCTCCGGCTCTCCCTGGAAGGTGGGGATCACGGGGCTGCCGTCGCAGACGTAGGTATGCAGGAAGTGGCCCAGTCCGGCAGTGGCGGGGTACTCATAGAAGAATCGGGCACAGGCCTGACCTTCCGGGTCGGCGGCTTTCAGAATGGACAGCTTATAGCTGCCGTCGATCGCTTGCAGGCCGGAGATCCGGGGCGTCCAGTTGGGGCCGTCATGCTCGAATTTGCGGGTGCGCAGGGCGGCTTCCCAGCTTTCACCCTTGGCCAGATATTCCCGGATGGTGTCGGTCTGGTCGCCGTTGGTGACGATCAACCCCTGCCCCACCTCCCGGACGGGGTGGTAGATAATCAGGCTGGGGTCCACCATTTTGCTGGGGTCAAAGGCCTCGGTGCGGATGCCGTCCGGCTCCCGGACAAAGACCCGGTTGCGGCTGTTGACGCTGCGGCCCATGATGAAGTAGGCGGCAACGGCTTTTTTGCCGTCGGGGGTTACACCCAGCACAATGCCCCGGCCGGGGTAGGTGTTGCCGGAGAGCCGCTCGGCCATGGATTTGACTTCGTAGACGTTCATTTGGTTTCCTCCTTCATGGACGCGCAGACCGTTTCCGCGGCCTGGGGCAGCAGAATCCACTCCGCCTGCTCCATCACGCGCCGCTGCAGAATTTCCGGCGTATCGCCCGGTTCAATATAGACGGCCTTCTGGGCGATGATTTCCCCGCCGTCGGGGATTTCGTTGACGAAGTGCACCGTGGCGCCGGTGACCTTCACGCCGTACTCCAGCGCCGCCTGATGCACCCGCAGGCCATAGAAGCCCGCGCCGCAGAAGCTGGGAATCAGAGAGGGGTGGACATTCAGAATCCGTCTGGGATAGCAGGCGGTGAAGTTCTCCGTCAGGATGGTCATGAAGCCCGCCAGGATGATGACCTCAATGCCGTGGGCGCAGAGAATCTGCTTCAGCTTTTCTTCAAAAGCGGCCTGGGAGCCGCATTCCTTTTTCAGCACCACTTCCGTGGGAATTCCGGCCTTTTTGGCCCGCTCCAGGGCGTAGGCATCCGCGTTGTTGGACACCACCAGCACAATCTCGCCGCTGACCAGCACGGTGCCCTGGGCATCGATCAGTGCCTGCAGGTTGGTGCCGCCGCCGGAAACAAAAACAGCAATTTTGGTTTTCACGTCAGAATCACCTTTTCCTCGTTTTCGACGATTTCGCCGATGACGTAGGCCGTCTCGCCGTGGGCGGTCAGGATTTCCAGTGCGGTTTCCACCTCCGCGGCGGGCACCACAATGCTCATGCCCACGCCCATGTTGTAGGTGTTGAACATATCCCGCTCGGGAATATTGCCGGTTTGGGCGATCAGGCCGAAGATGGGCAGAACCCGGATGGCGCTTTTGTCAATCCGGGCGCACAGGCCGTCGGGGATGGAGCGGGGAATGTTCTCGTAGAAGCCGCCGCCGGTGATGTGGGAAATGCCCTTGACATCCACCTTTTCCAGCAGAGCCAGCACGGATTTGACGTAGATTCTGGTGGGGGTCAGCAGCGTCTCGGCAATGGTCGCGCCGCCCAGCGCCTCGCAGGGCTGATACAGGGAGGCGGGATTGCTGTCGATGTCGAAAACCTTGCGGATCAGGGAGAAGCCGTTGGAATGGATGCCGGAGGAGGCCAGCGCGATGACCACGTCGCCGGGCACCATTTTGGTGTTGTCGATGATCTTCTTCTTGTCCACAATGCCGACGCTGAAGCCGGCCAGATCGTACTCGTCCACGGGCATCATGCCGGGATGCTCGGCGGTTTCGCCGCCGATCAGGGCGGAGCCGGCCTGAACGCAGCCCTCGGCCACACCGGAGACAATGGCGGCAATCTTTTCGGGGATGTTCTTACCGCAGGCGATGTAGTCCAGGAAGAACAGGGGCTTGGCGCCGCAGCAGATCACAT
>CAMAKJ010000170.1 GCA_945836055.1 uncultured Clostridia bacterium
ATGCTCCGCTCCCCCATGCCGTAGAGCAGCAGGTCCGCCTGGGAATCCAGCAGCAGGGAGCGCTTCAGGGAGTCGGACCAGTAGTCGTAGTGGGCCAGGCGGCGGAGACTGGCCTCGATGCCGCCGACAATGACGGGTTTGTGGGGGAAGCTCCGGCGGATGAGGTTGCAGTACACCACAGCGGCGTGGTCCGGCCGCTTGCCCAGACATCCGCCGGGAGTAAAGGCGTCCGTCTTGCGGCGGCGCTTGGACACGGAGTAGTGGTTCACCATGGAGTCCATGTTGCCGCCCATTACCAGGAAAGCCAGACGGGGCTCCCCCAGGGCCAGAATGCTCTCCGGATTCTTCCAGTCCGGCTGGGAAATGATACCCACCTTGTACCCCGCGTCCTCCAGCACCCGGGAGATAATGGCGTGGCCGAAGGTGGGGTGGTCCACATAGGCGTCGCCGATGACATATACAAAATCACACTGTTCCCAGCCCCGGCGCTTCATATCCGCCCGGGAGATGGGCAAAAAATCTCGTTCCATAGGGATTCCCCTTTGTGTTGATAGACCCAGTATAGCAGACAGAGCGAAAAATGTCGATAGACCGGGGGACGGAGGAATGTGGGAAAAATGTATGATTTGCGGAGGCGGAATACGCCCACTGCCTGACCGGGTTGGAGCAGAGCCGCACGGAGCACCGTATTCTGGAAAAGACGGAGCGGTCCGACGGCTCCTTGATGGGGAAGCTGAAAAAGCAAAACAACAGCTATACTGCAAGCCCTGCATGGATCAACGGAATTGCCCCGGCCAATGGCCGGGGCAATTGTATGAAAGAGTGAAAGTACGGCGGAAAAAGAAGCGCGGTGACGAATTTGAACGCACAGGTGCTGCCAGATGGTTACTGCTCTTTACCCCTGGCGTCCGATTAGACTGAGAGCGTCTCCGGCACCGCGGAGCCTTCCTGACCGCCATATGTGTGGCTCAGCCGCAGGTGACGCGGTTTTTTCCTTCCTTTTTGCTGCGGTACATCAGTTCGTCGGCACGCGCCACCAAACTGTCTATGGTGTCGCCGGGCCGCACGGCTGTTATGCCGACAGAGACGGATACATGCAGATGTTCTTCTCCACCGATGACTTCGGTATTCCCCACCAGGTAACGAAACTTTTCCCCAATGACCGAAATGCCAGCGGAATCCGCGCCGGAGTAGATGCCCACATATTCCTCGCCGCCCCACCGGCCCACAAGATCGTTGCGCCGGACGCTCCATTTGATACTGGCAGCAATGTTTTTGAGAACGGCATCTCCCACGTCGTGGCCGTATTCGTTGTTGAAACGGCTGAAGTTGTCAATATCGGCAAACAACACGGCAAAGGGGTGGCCAAAACGCTGAAACTCCTCCAGCTTGTAGTGGAGGAAGCTCTCCAGGTAGCGGCGGTTGGGAAGCTGGGTGAGCTGATCGTGCATGGCAACATTGGACAGCCTCTCAACCAGATTGTCCTCGTAGACCGTGGGGGAATCCTGTGTGAATATCTCCACCGCGCCGATGATCTCACCATCCTTGCGTATAGGGAAGATGTTGACGTGGATAGGAATACGGTAGCCGCCCTTATGGCGGACAAATACCCTGTCCTGCCGCTGCTGCCCATCGCCCAGCGTGGCGAAAAGCGGACAGCCTATCATGCACAGCGGCCGGCCCAATTCGTCGATATGATTCAGCTTGGAATATTGGCACTGCTTTCCGACAATCTCCTCCGCGGAATAGCCGGTGATCTGTTCCGCCGCCTTGTTCCAGAAGAGAATACGGCGCTCCATGTCCACAAAATAGATGCCGTCTCGCAGGTTGTTGATGATGTTCAGATAGAGTTCTTCCGTTTCCATTATGTATATCCCTTTCTTGCGTGGGATCTGTGTTCAGCTCCTTTCAAATGGCTGCCGCGGCGTTGACGGCCTGGATACAGGTTTTTACCGTTCAAACAGCGGACAAGGAGTGGGGCAGCTTCAATATTCGTTGACGGATGCCTATGTTCACTTCTTCAGCTTTTTCATATGCTCCAGCCGGGTCAGGGCCTCGTTCAGTGTCTCGTCATTCTTGGCGAAGTGCATCCGAATGAGGTGGTTTACCGGCTCCCGGAAGAAGCTGGAGCCGGGCACGGCGCCCACGCCCACCTCCCGGGCCAGGTCCTCGCAGAACTGGAGGTCGCTGCCGTAGCCGTACTCGCTGATGTCCAACAGGACGTAGTAGGCACCCTGGGGGTCGTTGTGAACGATATGGAGGTTGTCCAGCCCCTTCAGGAACAGCTCTTTCTTATGGGTGTACTTGGCAAGAAGCTCGTCATAGTAGTCCTGACCAAAGCTGAGGGCGGGCATGACGGCCTCCATCAGCGGCGCGGCGCAGCCAACGGTCAGGAAGTCGTGGACCTTCTTGGCCCGCTCGATGATCTCCGCCGGGGCGATGATATAGCCCAGCCGCCAGCCGGTGATGGAATAGGTCTTGGAGAGGGAGGAGCAGGAGAGGGTCCGCTCCCACATTCCCGGCAGAGTGGCAAAATAAGTGTGGATGTGAGGCGCGTACACGATATGCTCGTACACCTCGTCGGTGATGACGTAAGTGTCGTACTTTTCCGCGAGACTTGCGATGATCTGTAGCTCCTCCCGGGTGAACACCCGGCCACAGGGGTTGGAGGGGTTGCACAGCACCAACGCCTTGGGATGCTGGCGGAAAGCGTCCTCCAGCACCTCCGGGTCGAAGGTGAAGGTGGGGGGCACCAGCGGTACATAGATGGGCTCGGCGCCGGAGAGGATGGTGTCAGCGCCGTAGTTCTCATAGAAGGGGGAGAACACGATGACCTTGTCACCGGGATTGGTGACGGTCATCATGGCGCACATCATAGCCTCGGTGGAGCCGCAGGTGGCCACGATCTCGCTATTGGGGTCGATGGAGCGGCCCATGTAATGGCTCTGCTTTTTCGCCAGCGCCTCCCGGAAGTTCTGAGCGCCCCAGGTGATGGCGTACTGGTGGGGGCCTTCGTGGGCCACCTCCGCCAAACGGTCCAGAATGGCCTGGGGCGGGTCAAAGTCGGGGAAGCCCTGGGACAGGTTCACGGCGTTGTATTGCAGGGAGACCCGGGTCATTCGGCGGATGACGGAGTCGGTAAAGCTGGCGGTACGGGTGGAGAGAGGCTGGGGCATAGCGGGTCAACTCCTTATGTTCATTGGTATGATGCTATATCATACAGAAACCGTAGGGAAAAAACCAGCCCCTTTTGGAAAAAATTTGACGAAAAAAGCGTTAATATGTAAAAAATCCGTAGCCCATTTCCTGATTCCAAAGCCCCCAGCAG
>CAMAKJ010000171.1 GCA_945836055.1 uncultured Clostridia bacterium
GGGATGGCCTGGGGATCGTCCACGATCCGGGGGTCGGCCATGAGAATGCCGGACACGTCCGTCCAGTTTTCGTACACGTCCGCGTCCAGCGCCGCCGCCGCCAGAGCGCCGGTGATGTCGCTGCCGCCCCGGGAGAAGGTATGGATGGTTCCGTCGGGCATGGTGCCGTAGAAACCGGGAATCACCGCACCGTAGCCCAGCAGCACCTGGTTGCGCAGGGCCTCATAGGAAACCTCCTGATTCACGGTGCCGTCCATGTTGAACTTCACCCAGTCGGCGGCGTCCACAAACTGGAAGCCCAGGTACGCCGCCATGAGCTTGGCGGAAAAATACTCGCCCCGGCTGACCAGCTCCTCCTGGGAGACCTCCTTGGCGTCGATGCGCTTTTTCAGGGCGTCCAGCTCCGGCTCCAGCGCCAGATCCAGCCCCAGTTCATCCCGGATGTCCAGATACCGGGAAGCGATCATGTCGAAAATGCTGCTGCAGTCCACGCCGTACTGAATGTGGGCGTAGCACAGATAGAGCAGGTCCGTCAGCTTGTGGTCGCCGCTGAACCGCTTGCCGGCGGCGGATACCACCACAACCCGGCGCTCCGGGTCGGCCATGAGAATATCCCGTACCTTGCGGTACTGTCCGGCGTCCGCCATGGAGCTGCCGCCGAATTTCACAACTTTCATTTTTCGTTCCTCTCAAATCACTTGACAATATCCCGCATAGGGGCAACCCTACGCGGAGGCTGTTTCGCAATGCGCACATCGGCTTAACGCAGTTGTTAAGATAAATTGCAGTTTATCTGACACCCGTTTCGTAGGGCGGGGTCATGACCCCGCCGACAACGTCGGATTCTGCGCAATGTATATTTGGCTGAATACCGGCAATTCCGGAGAAATCCGGGCAAAAGCGGCTCAATACCTGAGCGGCGGGGTCATGACCCCGCCCTACGGAGGGATTACACCAAATTGCAATTTGCCGCGTTATCCCGATAAGCTCATTTGGCAAGTATGATTACGCCCGGATCGCCGCGATGAAGGCCTCGGGGTTTTCCTTCAGCCAGGCGTGCATTTCGGTGACGGACACCGGTTCGGTCACAACCGCACTGCCCCAGCGTTCCTTCACGCCGCCGTTCCAGGTTCCCCGGACGTACCAGGTCAGCTTTTCCTCGTTAACCGCCGCCGCCTTGCCGCCGTAGGGCGCATAGAAGCCCCGGCCCGCCAGAACGTCCACCAGGTCCTGCACCACATTATACGCCGTGGGGTAGCGGCCTGCGCCCTGGCCGAAGAAGCTCATTCTCTCGGAGGTCGCGCCGACGAAGGTGATCAGATTGTAGTTCATGGGCACGGCCGCCTCCGGCTCGCCCTCCTTGACCAGGGTGGGCTGGACGTAGGCGCTGATGACGCCGTTTTCCCGCTTGCCGGCGGAAATCAGCTTGCACACCAGGCCGTGGGCCTTGAAATTCTCCACGTCCTGGGCCTGAATGTTCCGGATGCCCGCCACGGGAACGGATTCCCTGTCCAGGCTCACGCCGAAGGCGATGTTGGCGGACAGAATCACCTTGTGCCAGGTGTCGATGCCGTCCACGTCGGTGGAGGGGTTTGCTTCAGCGTATCCCAATTTCTGTGCCTGCTTCAGCACATCGTCGTAGTTTAAGCCCTGGCGGGTCATGTTGTCGAGAATGTAGTTGCAGGTGCCGTTCATGATGCCGCCCACTTCCCGGATTTCCTGCACCCGGCGGGCGCGCTCCAGCTCGGAAAGCCAGCCGATGCCGCCGCCTACGGCAGCGGTGCAGCGGAAGCAGACGCCCTTCTCCTTCACCAGGGGCAGCAGTTCATCGTAGAAGGTGCACACCAGCGCCTTGTTGGAGGTGACCACGTTCTTCCCAGCCTCGATGGCGGCGCGGACAAAGTCATAGGCCGGATGCAGTCCGCCCATGGCCTCCACTACGGTGTCGATGGCGCTGTCCTCCACAATCTGCCGGATGTCCCGGACAGCCTCGGCGTCGGGCAGGTGCACGTCCTCCAGACACAGCACCTTGACAACCTGCATATCGTCTCTGCCTTCCGTGATCTCGTAAACGCCCCGGCCAACCACGCCGAAGCCCAGCAATCCAATCTTCATCAAATCATCCTCCCTAATCTGCGTATCCGCGGAAAAATTTGGGCACTGTGTAAAAACGGATGTACCCATCCCGAAAACACTTGCTTTTTGACGAAAAACAGTATATCATATACCTGCTCAGATTTCAATTTAGACAAAAAGCCAAGGTTTTTCCGGTATTTTCCGACTTTTTGTGCAATCAGCCGAAGAAAATTTACCATTCAGGAGGATGTTATGAGATACCATTCCACCCGGAGCCCGGAGCCTTCCGTGGACAGCGCCCAGGCGGTGCTGGAGGGGCTTGCCCCCGACGGCGGGCTGTATATGCCCGAAGCCATTCCCGCCTTTGACTGGCGCAAATGCCTGGAAGGGGACTCCCTTTCCATGTCCACCGCCATTCTCTCCGCCCTGCTGCCGGACATTCCCGACATGCCGGCGCTGGTTTCCAGAGCCTACACCGGCAAATTTGAAGCGGAGGAACTGACTCCCACGGTTCCCGTCGGGGGCTTCTCCGTGCTGGAGCTGTTCCGGGGGCCCACCTCGGCCTTTAAGGACGTGGCGCTTTCCATGCTGCCCCAGCTGCTCACCGCCGCGAAAACCGCGAAGGGCATGGAAAAGGACATTCTCATCCTCACCGCCACCTCCGGCGACACCGGCAAGGCCGCGCTGGAGGGCTTTCACGACGTGCCCGGGGTGCGCATCTGCGTGTTCTACCCCTACGGCGGCGTGTCCCAGGTGCAGCGCTCCCAGATGGTAACCCAGGAGGGCGGCAACGTGGCGGTGTGCGCGGTTTACGGCAACTTCGACGACGCCCAGACCGGGGTGAAGAACATATTCGCCGCCTGTCAGGGCCGCGAGCTGCCCTGCGCCCTGTCCAGCGCCAACTCCATCAACATCGGCCGTCTCGCGCCCCAGATCATGTACTACTTCCGCTCCTACCGGGATCTTCTGGATTCCGGCAAAATCCGGCTGGGAGACGAAGTGAACTTCTCCGTTCCCACCGGCAATTTCGGCGACATTCTGGCGGGGTATCTGGCGAAAATGCTGGGTCTGCCCGTAGGCAAGCTGATCTGCGCCTCCAACGCCAACAACGTCCTCACGGACTTCATCCGCACCGGCACCTACGACAAGCGCCGCCCCCTGCTGAAGACCACCTCCCCCTCCATGGACATTCTGGTGTCCTCCAACTTGG
>CAMAKJ010000172.1 GCA_945836055.1 uncultured Clostridia bacterium
GGGAGCTGATCTCCGTCCACGTCATCGCCCGGCCCCACATGGAGGTGGACGCCATTCTGCCCAAGGGACGCGGCTCCCAGGCACCGTCCTCCGGGAAATAAACAATGCTCTATAACGAGGAAGCCGTCCGGGCGAACATCCGCAACCGGGAGGGGAAACGGGTGTTCTACCTGGGAAAAGGCGACCAGCTCACAAGCTCCGCCCGGGACTATCTTCAGCGGGAGCGGATCGACATTCTTCCCGGGGAGCAGGCGAAGGTCTCTCAGTACCGGCTGCTTAGCGGCGGAACCCTGTCGGAAAAGCCGGAGCATATGACCCACCTGAACGGGGAAGTGCTGGTGGTGAAGGATCACCCCAGAATCGTGTTCCGGGGCAAGCTGGACACGCTGGAAGCGGAGCTGCTTCTGTGCCAGCTCGCGGACGGCAGCCTGGAAGCGCCTGTGGGGGAGATACTGGCGCTGGCCCGTCAGATCATCCGCTGCGAGGTGCTGGACGAGCCCCTTTCCCCCGGAACCCTCTGCGGCCTGACGGAGGACGAGCAGCGCCGCCGGAGCCATTTCCCCCAGGACTACTACGGACAGCCCCATTTCATGCCCTCGGCGGCGGACGGCGCGGTGATCGCCCGGCTCAACCGTGCCCGCTGCGCCGCCCGGGAGGCGGAGCTGGCGGCGGTGACAGCCTTCCGGGACCGGGACGGAAACCCCACCAGAGTGGATATTCTGAGGGCCATGAACCGGATGAGCAGTATGCTCTATATTTTGATGGTGCAAAAGAAAATGCCAAATGCAAAATGCTGAATGCAAAACGCCTGTATCCCCTCCGGGGTATGCACTTCGGACGGTTAGCCCGTTTATTCCATCCCCGAAGGGGATACCTTCATTTTGAATTCTGCATTCCGCATTTTGCTGCAAAGGATGAACAATATGAAGCTGAAAACGACCCTTTTGGGGAAAACCTACACATTTGGGGACATTAAGCAGGTTTTGGCCAAGGCCAATGAGGAAAAGACCGGCGACAAGCTGGCTGGCCTCGCGGCCGAGTCCGCTCAGGAGCGGGTAGCGGCCAAGGTGGTGCTGTCCGCCCTGACCCTGGGAGACCTGCGGGAACACCCCGCCGTGCCCTATGAGCAGGACGAGGTCACCCGGATCATTCAGGACGACGTGAACGAATCGGTGTACGCCGGAATTCGGGGTTGGACGGTGTCCGACCTGCGGGAGTGGCTCCTGGACGAGGCTACCACCGGGGACGATATCCGCAAGATAAGCCGGGGACTGACATCGGAGATGGTGGCGGCGGTGTGCAAGCTCATGAGCAACCTCGACCTCATTTACACCGCCAGCAAAATCACCGTCACCGCCCACTGCAACACCACCATCGGCCTGCCGGGAACGCTGTCCTGCCGCCTGCAGCCCAACCACACCACCGACGACCCGGAGGGCATCACCGCCTCCACCCTGGAGGGGCTGAGCTTCGGCGCGGGAGACGCGGTGATCGGCCTGAACCCGGTGACGGATTCTCCGGAGCAGGTGGGCAGGGTGCTGCGCCGGTTTCAGGAGATTAAGGAGCACTGGCAGATTCCTACCCAGATTTGCGTGCTGGCCCATGTGACAGCGCAGATGAAGGCCGTCCGGGCGGGCGCGCCCTGCGACCTGATTTTCCAGTCCATCGCCGGCAGCCAGAAGGGCAACGAGGCCTTCGGCTTCTCCGCCGCAACGCTGGAGGAGGCAAGGCAGCTGCTATTAAAGCAGGGCACCGCCGAAGGACCCAACGTCATGTACTTTGAGACGGGGCAGGGCTCGGAGCTTTCCTCCAACGCCCATTTTGACACCGACCAGGTGACCATGGAGGCCCGGTGCTACGGCTTTGCAAAGCGGTTTCAGCCCTTCTTAGTCAACACGGTGGTGGGCTTCATCGGGCCGGAGTACCTGTACGATGCCCGGCAGGTGACCCGGGCGGGGCTGGAGGATCACTTCATGGGCAAGCTCACAGGCATTTCCATGGGCTGCGACTGCTGCTACACCAACCACATGAAGGCGGATCAGAACGACATTGAGAACCTGGCGAGTTTGCTGACCATGGCGGGGTGCAACTATTTCATGGGCATCCCCCACGGCGACGACATTATGCTCAACTACCAGACCACGGGCTTCCGGGAAACGGCGGCGCTGCGGGAGATCACGGGCAAAACCGCCATTCCCGCGTTCCAGCGCTGGCTGGAAAAGATGGGCTTTGTGGAAAACGGAAAACTGACAAAAAAAGCGGGCGACGGGTCGAGCCTGTTGTTTTGAGAGGGAATCAGGCAGACGCCAGAATGCTGAATGCAAAATGTTAAATGCAAAATCGAGGTATTTCCTCCGGAAAATTTCAATTTGTCCGCGGAGCGGACACCTTCATTCAGCATTTTGCATTCTGCATTTCGCATTTCCCCCGAAAAACTGCAAGTTGCCATTGCGTAACGAACCGAGCGGTACCCATTGGAGGAACGAGGATAGACCGCCCGTGCACGCATTGTCAGCGGCCACCGGCCGCCACACATTGTCAGCGGCGACTCGCCGCGATGAGGAGGTTTCTATGGAATTTGATAAGGATCTGGCCGCGCGGCAGGAGGCGCGGGAACTGGCGCGGGAGGCGGAAATTGCCCAGCGGGCGCTTGCGGAAATGTCCCAGAGCCAGCTGGACGCCATCGTGGAAGCGGTGGCCAAGGCCTTCGCCAAAGAGGCGCCCATGCTGGCGGACATGGCCGTCCGGGAGACGGGCTTCGGAAACGCCGAGGATAAGACCGAAAAGAATCTCTTTGCCTCCCGGAATGTGGCCGAGGCCGTCCGGGGGATGAAAACCGTGGGGATTCTCCGGGAAATCCCGGAGAAAAAGCTGTGGGAAATCGGCGTCCCCGTGGGGGTCATCGCGGCCATCGTCCCCAGCACCAACCCCACCTCCACCGTGTGCTATAAGGCGATGATCGCCCTGAAAGCGGGCAGCGCCATCGTCTTTTCCCCTCACCCCAAGGCCATCGCCTGTACCCGCAAGGCAGCGCAGATTGTCGCTGAGGCGGCGCAGGCGGCGGGAGCACCGAAGGGCGCGGTGGCCTGCCTGAGCATCCCGTCTCTGGACGGCTGCCAGGAGCTGATGAAAGCGGAGCCGGTGCGGCTGATTCTCGCCACCGGCGGCCCCGGTATGGTGAAGGCGGCCTACTCTTCCGGCAAACCCGCCATCGGCGTGGG
>CAMAKJ010000173.1 GCA_945836055.1 uncultured Clostridia bacterium
TGGTCTCGGCGATGATGTCGGAAGCGCCTGCCAGGGCGTCCTCCGCCGTCTCCACACCCTTTTCCGGGTCGATATACCTGGCGGCCTCAGTCAGCGGGTCGGGGCAGTCGGCGGCCTGGGCGAACAGAAGCTGGGCCAGGGGCTCCAGGCCCTTTTCCTTTGCCACGGTAGCCCGGGTGCGGCGCTTGAGCTTATAGGGGCGGTACAGGTCTTCCACCTCTGCTAACGTCTGGGCGGCGTCGATGGCGGCGGAGAGCTCCTCCGTCAGCTTGCCCTGTTCCTCAATGGATTTTTTCACCGCCTCCCGGCGTTCCTCCAGGCCCCGGAGGTATTTTAAGCGCTCCTCCAGCGTGCGGAGGGAGGTGTCGTCCATGGCGCCGTGGAGCTCCTTGCGGTAGCGTGCGATGAAGGGGATGGTATTGCCCTCGTCCAGCAGCCGCACCACGTTCTCCACATGCTGGGGCTGCTTGTCCAGTTCTTTTGCCAGTTGTTCGATGATGGGGTCCATAACTTCTTCCTTTCCAGTTCAAAAAAACAGGACAAGGGGCGACCCCTGCCCTGTTTTTCCTTTATTTATGGTACAGCTTCTTCGTCTCGTACTTTGCCTCGCAGCTGACATTGATGCCCAGCCGCTTCAGCAGCTTCTCGTCCACATCAGAGAGAACCACCGTGAAATGGGCATCGCAGCCCCGGAGCAGGGGGAGCTGCTGCTGGGCCAGGTCCGCCAGGGGGTTGGTCAGGGCGGAAATGGCGAGGGCCATCAGCACCTCGTCGGTGTGGAGGCGGGGGTTCTTATGGCCCAGGTAGTCCGTTTTCAGGCGGCAGACAGGCTCCAGCACCTGGGCGGAGATCAGCTCGAACTGGTCGCCGATGCCGCCCATGGCTTTCAGGGCGTTCAGCAGCAGCGCCGAGGCGGCGCCCAAAGTATCGGAGGTCTTTCCCGTGACCACCCGTCCGTCCGGCAGGACCATGGCGCCGGCGGGGCCGTTGGTGGCTTCCGCCTTCACCAGGGCGGCGGACACCGCCGGGCAGATGTCCGCCGTCACACCCGCCTGCTGCATCACCAGCTCCAGCTTCCGCACCGGCTCGTCATCGCACTTGCCCTGGAGCTTTTCCACGCAGGCGGTGTAATAGCGGCGCAGGATCTCCTGCCGGGAGGCGGTGCTGCAGACCTCGTCGTCCACGATGCAGTTGCCAGCCATGTTGACGCCCATGTCCGTGGGGGACTGATAGGGAGATTTGCCCTGGATCTTTTCAAAAATGGCGTTGAGCACCGGGAATATCTCCACATCCCGGTTGTAGTTCACCGCCGTCTTGCCGTAGGCCTCCAGATGGAAGGGGTCGATCATGTTCACGTCGTCCAGGTCCGCCGTGGCGGCCTCGTAGGCCAGGTTCACCGGGTGCTTCAGGGGCAGGTTCCAGATGGGGAACGTCTCGAATTTCGCGTAGCCGGCGGTGACGCCCCGCTTATGCTCGTGATAGAGCTGGCTCAGGCAGGTGGCCATCTTGCCGCTGCCGGGGCCGGGAGCCGTCACCACGACGAGGGAGTGGCTGGTCTCGATGTAGTCGTTCTTCCCCAGGCCCTCGTCGCTGACGATGTGGGGCACATCGGAGGGATAGCCCGCGATGGGATAGTGGCGGTAGCAGCGGATGCCCAGGGCGGTGAGGCGCTTCAAAAAGGCGTCGGCGGCGGCCTGGCCGTTGTACCGGGTCAGGACCACGCTGCCCACATACAGGCCCAGCCCGCGGAAAATGTCGATGAGACGGAGGACATCGTCGTCATAGGTGATGCCCAGGTCGCCCCGGACCTTGTTCTTCTCAATGTCCGCCGCGTTGATGGCGATGACGATCTCCACATCCTCCTTGAGCTGCTGGAGCATCCGGATCTTGCTGTCCGGCTCGAAGCCCGGCAGGACCCGGGAGGCATGGTAGTCGTCGAACAGCTTGCCGCCGAACTCCAGGTACAGCTTGCCGCCGAACTGGGCAATGCGGCGCTTGATCTGCTCCGACTGGGTGGTCAGGTACTTTTGATTATCAAATCCAATCGTTCCCATAGTGCATCTTCCCCTCTTTGACGAAATATCAAACACAGAAAGTATATCATATCCGGTTCAATTTGGAAAGACTGTTTTCGACAGGAAACGTCCCCCGTATAGGGCTGTGGGAAAGCCTGCCGATCGCGGGTGTAAAAAGGCTATTGACAAATTCTTTAGAATAAATATAATAATATTAGAATGTTTCTAATTATAAGACAGGTATGATGTGTATATGACAAAGTACGAAAAGGCGATCTACGACATCGTCGCGACAAGCCATGAGCATCTGACCGTCAGCCAGGTTTATGAGCGGCTGAAAGAGATCTGCCCCAAGGTGGTCCCCGCAACGGTATACAACAATCTGAACAAGCTGTGGGACTCCGGTTTGATCCGCAAGGTCTCCATTGAGGGGATGCCGGACCGGTACGATCTGGCACAGAAGCATGACCATCTGGTCTGCAGGCATTGCGGGAAAATCATGGATATTTCCTTTGAAGACCTGACCGCGCCCCTGCGCAGCCAACTGGGCGAGGACTTTTTGTTCTACGACCTGAAGGTGTACTATCTCTGCCCAGAATGCAGGGCGGCGAAGGGACAAAAGGCGAAATAAGCAAAGCATGGAGCAGTCCACATACGGACGTGTCAAAGCGTCCGCAAATAAATAAAGCAGGAGGATTTTAAGATGAGAAGCATTACGACATTGGATCTGCAGTACGCGCACAGATTTTACGGCTTCAAGGGTGAGGCCCAGTATCTCCACGGCCACACCGGCGTCCTGACCATTGAGGTCGAGGATTCCATCGAGCCCGGCGTGAACATGGTCTTTCCCTGCAACGAGATCCAGAAGACCGCCTGGGAGGTTCTGAAGAACTTTGACCATGCGCTGATCCTGAGAGAGGACGACCCGCTCCTGCCCGCCATCCTTGACGTTTACGAAAAGCAGGGGATCAAGGACGGCACGCCGGCCAACAAGATGAAGGGCCCCGCGTTCAAGACGGAGCTTGCCACCGCCTATCCCGAGTGCCGTTTGGTGGTGACCAAGGAGACCATGACGGTGGAAGGCATGATCAAGATCGTGTACGACCTGCTGAAGGACAAGCTGAACATCGCCAAGCTCACCTTCACCAGCGGCGTCAACGCGGCCTCCGCGGAATTTGAGACGAAGAACAACATCGACC
>CAMAKJ010000174.1 GCA_945836055.1 uncultured Clostridia bacterium
AAGACTGTTGCCCAGCGAACCGGCGAGAAGGTCACGGTCGAAATCGTGGATTAAACGAGGATGCGTGGCGTAATGCCACGCATTTTTCATCCCTGAGGGAGAAAAGCTATGAATCGGGATATTCTTTTCAAAAAGGAAGACTTTGTGTTTTCTTTTCGGGTTGGTGGTGTGCTGAGACGAAAGGATACCGTGCTTCTCCAATGCCCCAGGGGCACGCAGGAGTATGCGATTATCGGTGGTCATGTCAGCGCAATGGAAACCGCGGCGCAAACCCTGGTCCGGGAATTCCGGGAGGAGCTCCATGAGGAAGTGGAAGTGGGAGATTTGCTCTGCGTAGCAGAGAATTTTTTTCCCTGGGGCAGCAAGCCCTGCCATCAGATTTGCTTCTACTATGAGGTACAATTAAAAGATCATTCGATTCCTCTGGAAGGAACGTTCCATGGTTACGACGATTTGGATAACCAACGTTATGACCTTGATTTCTGCTGGATTCCGGTGAAGGCGATTGAAGAGGGGCTACCCGTTTATCCGGTGGGGATTGCACCGTATCTGATTCGGGATGATTTGAAAAATGGATATTTATTATCCAGGCAATTTGACTGAGAAGAAAACCGCCTATATGGCGTTTGAGGAGGATTATTATGAAACTCCAATATATAGAAGCCGGTGAAATCGTCACTACCCACGGCGTCCGGGGCGAGGTCAAGGTGCTTTCCTGGCTGGACAGCCCGGACATGCTGTGCGAATTTTCCCGCTGCCGTATCGGCGGGAAGGAATACGCCATGGACGCCGTCCGGGTGCAGAAAACCTGCAATCTGGTGAAGCTCCGGGGTGTGGACACCATGGAGGATGCCCAGAAGCTCCGGGGGAAAACCATGGAGCTGTACCGGGAGGACATTTCCGACGAGCTGATCTTCGCCGCCGAGCTGGTGGGGGTGGAGGTGTTCGCCGGGGAAACGTCTATCGGCAAAATCACCGAGGTGCTGGACTATCCCGGCAACAGCGTGTATGTGGTGCAGGGAGAGCGGGAGTATCTGATTCCCGCGGTGAAGGAGTTTATCCTGTCCACAGACCTGGAGAAGAACGAAATGCGGGTAAAGCTGCTGGAGGGCATGGCAAGCGATGAGGATTGACATTCTGACGCTGTTTCCCGACACCCTGGGGGACGTACTGTCGGAGAGCATTCTGGGCCGCGCCCAGGAGCGGGGCATCATCCGCATTGAAGCCCACCAGATCCGGGACTACACTGCCAACAAGCAGAATCAGGTGGACGACTATCCCTACGGCGGCGGCCGGGGCGCCATCATGCAGGCGGACCCGCTGTACCGCTGCTGGGAAGCGGTGTGCGACGAGGCCGGCGGGCCGGTGCATACCATTTACCTGTCTCCCTGCGGGCACACCTTCCGCCAGGCGGACGCCATTCGGTTAAGCCGGATGGAGAACCTGATTCTGGTCTGCGGCCACTATGAGGGCATCGACCAGCGCTTCATAGACGAGTGTGTGGACGAGGAAATCTCCCTGGGGGATTTTGTCCTCACCGGCGGGGAAATCGCCGCCATGGCGGTGACGGACGCGGTGTGCCGCATGGTGCCCGGCGTCCTGGCCGATCCGGAGTGCTTTGAGGACGAAAGCCACTTTGCGGGCCTCCTGGAATACCCCCAGTACAGCCGTCCGGCTCTCTGGCACGGCAGGGAAGTGCCCCAGATTCTCCTCTCCGGCAACCACGAAAAGGTGCGCTTATGGCGGCGGAAGCAGTCTCTGCGCCGCACCCGGGAACGCCGCCCGGACATGTACGAAAAGCTGGACTTATCCTCCAAGCAGGACCGGAAGCTCCTGAAGGAAATGGAGGCCGAGGATCGGGCGGCTGAGGAAGAAAGGCAAAAACCGCAGAATACCGAAGCGTAAAGCAGCCCCGTTTGTCACAGTGCGGACAAACGGGGCTGTTTTTGGCTTCGACGGGGAACATGCGGTCGTAAATGCAGAATGAAGGTGTCCGCTACGCGGACAATATGCAATCATTTCCGATCAATTCTGCATTAAGCATTTTGCAATCAGCATTTTTCAGCGATGGCGCGTTTCTGCCGCCGAAAGGGCATCCTTGCTTACTGCTTATGCTCTCCCGTGACGGAGTACTCCACCCACTCGGCAATGTTGGTGGCGTGGTCGCCGATGCGCTCGAAGTATTTGGCGATCATCAGAAGATCCAGGGCGTATTCTCCCTCCTCCGGGTTCTGTGCGATCATGTCAATGAGGCCGCTTTTCACCCGGACGAAGTAATTGTCCACCACATCGTCGTGCATCTGCACGGCTTTGGCCAGGTACACGTCCTGCTTGACGTAGGCGTCCACGCTGTCCGTGACCATGGCCATGCTCTCCCGGGCCATTTCCCGGATTTTCGGGTAGGATTCGTGTTCCCGCACTGTCATGTGGGGGACGATCTCCACAATGTCCTCGGCCTGGTCGCCGATGCGCTCCATATCCGTGATCATTTTGAGGGCCGCGGAGATGGCGCGCAAATCCCGGGCCACCGGCTGCTGCCGCAGGAGCAGACGCATACAGATGGCCTCGATGGTGCGCTCCTCCTCGTCAATTTTCGCGCCGACCTTGGATACCTTCTGCCCCAGTTCCTCGTCGTAGGACACCAGCGCCTGGGACGCCATGGAGATGATTTCCTCGCACAGGCAGCCCATTTCGGTCAATTCCTGATTCAGCAGCTGCAGCTGCTCTTCAAACAATTCTCGCATCAGCCAAACCTCCCGGTGATGTAATCTTCCGTCCGCTTGTCCGTGGGCTGGGAGAACAGCTTCTCCGTTTCGCCGAATTCCACCAGCTCTCCCAGCAGGAAGAAGGCGGTATAGTCGGAAATGCGCACGGCCTGCTGCATGTTGTGGGTTACGATGACAATGGTGTATTTATCCTTCAGAGACACTGCCAGCTCCTCGATTTTCAGGGTGGAAATGGGGTCGAGGGCGGAGGTGGGCTCGTCCATCAGCAGCACCTTCGGCTCCACGGCTAACGCCCGGGCGATGCACAGCCGCTGCTGCTGACCGCCGGATAGGCCCAGGGCGTTCTTTTTCAGACGGTCCTTGACCTCGTCCCAGATGGCGGCGCCCTTCAGTGAGCGCTCCACAATTTCGTCCAGCTTGGCCTTGCTGCGGATGCCGTGGGTGCGGGGGCCGTAGGCGATGTTGTCGTAAATGCTCATGGGGAAGGG
>CAMAKJ010000175.1 GCA_945836055.1 uncultured Clostridia bacterium
TCCGCGTGGACATTCTGCAGGTGCCGGGGGAAATCCCCGGCCTTGCCCTTCTGTATATCGGCGGCAGCCGCGTTGATGGCGCAGTAGCCGGAGTTGGACTTGGGGGAGGTTGCCATCAGTACGGCGGCATCCCCCAGGGGAATCCGGGCTTCCGGCATCCCCAGCTTCAGCGCCATGTCCACGCAGGCGTTGACGATGGGCAGAATCTGGGGGTAGGCCAGTCCCACGTCCTCCGCCGCGATGACCATGAGCCGGCGGCAGGCGGAGGGCAGCTGTCCCGCTTCCAGGAGCCGGGCCAGATAATGCACCGCCGCGTCCGGGTCGGAGCCGCGGATGGATTTTTGCAGGGCGGAGAGCAGATCATAGTAGTTGTCCCCGACCCGGTCTGCACGGAGGGCGCTTTTCTGGGTAACCTCCTTCGCATCCGCGAGGGTCAGCGCCAGTTTCCCGTTTTCCGGGATGCCGGCGGAGAACAGCACCTCCACCGCGTTCATGGCCTTGCGCAGATCGCCGCCGCAGGAAGACGCGATATATTCCAGCGCTCCGTCCTCCGGGACGGCGGTGAGGGCGGTGCGCTGCTCCATAAAGGCCACCGCCCGGCGCACCGCCTGCAGGGCGGCGGAGGCGGAAATCTGCTTGAATTCAAACACCGTGGAACGGCTGAGAATCGCGTTGAACACATAAAAATAGGGATTCTCCGTGGTGGAGGCAATCAGGGTGATTTTGCCGTTTTCAATGTGCTCCAGCAGCGATTGCTGCTGCTTTTTGTTAAAGGACTGAATCTCGTCCAGGTACAGCAGCACCCCGTTTGGCGCCATGAAGGTATCCAGCTGGGCGACGATCTCCTTGATATCCGCCGTGGAGGCGGTGGTGGCGTTGAGCTTATACAGGGTGCGGTTGGTCTGTTTTGCGATAATGTTCGCCACGGTGGTTTTTCCCGTGCCGCTGGGGCCGTAGAACACCATATTGGGGATGTTCCCCGAGTCGATCAGTCGGCGCAGTACCGCGCCCTTCCCCAGAATATGCTCCTGTCCATAGACCTCGTCCAGCGTCTGGGGACGCAGAAGGTCGGCAAGCGGTTGATACATCGGATTTTCCTCCCGGCAGGTTATCGCGGTTTGTTAAGCAATATTGAACGGTCAGCGGAAGTATCCTTCCTCAATCAAAAGCTCAAGAACTCTTGCTTCACGTTCAAGCATGATTTGATCTTTCGGACCGTGATCCGCAATTCTGTTCACACGGATTGCCTCATTGGGCTCAACATACTCCAATGTGAATTGTTCTTCCGCTTCGTAATCATCCAGGTTTTGAGATTGTGCGCCTTCTTCCACATCGCAAAGATAGTAGAAATTATCCTGAACGAAAAAGTCCGCATTCCCTTGGTCGTCCTTTTGCATCCGGTGGACATAGCCATACGGCAGAACGGATTGGGGAATGACAATCAAACCGGCTTCCTCTTTTGCCTCTCGGATCATTGCACACTCCGGACTTTCATCCTTCTCGATGCCACCGCCGGGGAACTTATAATAGTCATATTTGATGCTGTGCACCATGGCTATGCGGCCATCTTTGATCGTAATACAGCGGGCTGAGTTACGAACGAAAGCAACGCCATTTGCGTCATAGTCCTTGGTATCCATTTCAAATAACAGCCGCATAAGCTTGCTCTCCCAATTCACTAATCTGTTTACGGTTGATTATACCACATACTCCCGGAAAAAGCATCCACAAATTCTGTTCAAAAATCCCCTCCTCGCGGAGGGGATCGCTGTTAAAAGGTTGCCACGTCCGGTTCGGCGGGCTGGGCGTCTTTGGTGACCTCCAGGGCCGTCAGCACGGGGCCCACATCACCCTTGTACAGTTGATGCTTTTCCGCCGTAATCTTCGCCGTGACCATGACCCAGCCCCGGGGCTCCAGGGTTCCGGCCCTGTCGTACCGGCAGGGAATGCCGCAGAACTGGATGTCCTCCACGCAGCAGGTCATGACGAACCGGCCGGGGGCGAACATGCCGTTCCGGTCCCGGCGGAGCATGGCCACCTGGGCCTTGAAGCAGACGGTCTTGCCGTCATACTTCTGAGGCTCCTCGGTCACGTCCCGGTAAAACAGGGCGTAGTCCTCGTCCTTCACCTGAATCACCGGAGCGCCCAAGTCAAAGGGCAGCGGGTCTTCGATGTCGTCGTAGGTGGAGGTGCCGTCGGTGTACTCGTAGAGAATGTCGATGCGGCGGTTTGCGGCCCGGGCCAGCTTGTGGAAGGACATCACGTCCGCGCCCTTCTCCATCCGGTTGAACACCACCATCTGGGCACCCACCAGCTTGTCCATCACCAGATTGCGCATGTTGGCGTTGTAGGCCATGATGGTAGTGGCATCGGCAAACATGACCTCCTGGGCAACCGCCCAGTTTTCCGGGAAGCGCATATACAGGTCGCCCACCTGCTGCATGCCGTTCAGCTCCGCCACAACCCGCTGGGCGCGATACTTTTTCGCCAGCTCCTGCAGCGTCTTGGTGGTGACGGTCTGCTGGTCGAGCACCTCCAGATAGACGTTCTTGTGGGGGTAGGTGGAGAAGTCGTACTCCTCCTCCCCTTCCTCAAACACCAGCAGCAGCGTCCGTTCGCCGGCGTTGAAGCGCTCGTCCTCCAGCGTCTCCTGAATGAACTTCGTCTTTCCGGAATCCAGAAAGCCGGTAAAGGCGTAAACAGGAATCTGCACCATGGCTTACACCCCAAACAGGGCGGCGACTCCGGCCTCGTCCAGCTTGGAGCCGATGACGCAGAGCTTGCCGGTGATGTCGGCGCTGCCGGTGCGGACGTTGTATTCCTCGGGAACGTAGTCAAAGTGAATCCAGCTGCCGTCCGCGGCGGGCAGAATGCCCTTGGCTCTCAGGATTGCGCCGTACTTGCCGGTGTCCAGTTCCCTCAGAGCCGCCTCGATGGCCGCCTTGTCGAACTTCTTGGCTGTCTCCACGCCCCAGGAGGTGAAGACCTCGTCGGCGTGGTGGTGATGATGGTGATGATGCTCGTGCTCGTCATCGTCATCATCGTGGTGATGGTGGCAGCAATGATGATCGTGGTCGTCATCCTCGTCGTCACCGTCATGATGGTGGTGATGCTCATGCTCATCATCGTCGTCATCATGGTGATGATGGCAGCAGTGATGATCGTGGTCGTCGTCATCATCGTGGTGATGATGCTCTTCTTCCTCGTCCT
>CAMAKJ010000176.1 GCA_945836055.1 uncultured Clostridia bacterium
GGCACATCTTCACCGTGTCCACGGCGTCGAAAACGGCCTCCTTGTCCTCCTGCATGTCCTTGTTGTAGGCCAGGGGCAGTCCCTTCAGGGTGGTGAGCAGTCCCATCAGGTCTCCGTAGACCCGGCCGGTTTTGCCCCGAACCAGCTCCGCCATGTCGGGGTTCTTCTTCTGGGGCATGATGGACGAGCCGGTGGTGTAGGCGTCGGACAGTTCGATGAATTTGAACTCCCAGCTGGCCCAGAGGATGATTTCTTCGGAGAACCGACTCAGATGCATCATCAGAATGGATATAGCGCTCATCAGCTCCACACAGAAGTCCCGATCGGACACGCCGTCGATGGAATTGCGGGCGATGCCGTCAAAGCCCAGCTTCTCCGCCTCGAACCGGCGGTCGGTATGGTAGGTGGTTCCCGCCAGGGCGCAGGAGCCGATGGGGGAGACGTTCATCCGTTTCCGACAGTCGGTCAGCCGCTCTAAATCCCGCAGGAGCATCATGGCGTAGGCCAGAATGTGATGGGAAAAGAGAATGGGCTGTGCCCGCTGCAGATGGGTGTAGCCAGGCATGATGACACCCCTGTTCTTTTCCGCCTGCTGGGTAATGGCCCCAAGAACATCCTTGACCAGAGCGGCAATTTCATCGATCTGCCCCCTGAGGTACATTCTTAAATCCAGGGCCACCTGGTCGTTGCGGCTGCGGGCGGTGTGGAGCTTTTTGCCCACGTCGCCCAGACGCGCCGTCAATACCTGCTCCACAAACATGTGGATGTCTTCACATCCAAAGTCAAATTCCAGCTTCCCGGCTTCCAGATCCTCCAGAATTCCCTGCAGACCGTCGATTAGCTGGCCCGCCTCCTCCTGAGTGATGATGCCCTGAGCGCCCAGCATGGCGGCGTGGGCCATGGAGCCGGTGATATCCTCTTTGTACAGTCTACAGTCAAAGCGGATGGAAGAATTGAAATCATCCGCGATGCTGTCCGTCACACCAGCCGTCCGTCCGGCCCACATCTTTTCCATAACAAATCCTCAAATTCCGTCAGTGTAATGGGAAATGCAAAAAAGCAGCATTTTTCATTTTGCATTTATTACAGCTTCCCCTGCTCCCGCAGCGCCTGCACCTTGGTGGGCAGGCCCCAGAGGTTGATGAAGCCGGCGGCCTGGTTCTGGTCATAGTCGCTTTCGCCGAAGGTCACCAGGTTCTCGGAGTACAAAGAGTAGGGAGAGGTGGTGCCGGCGGGGATGATGTTGCCCTTGTACAGCTTCAGCTTCACCGAGCCGGTGACGTACTTGTTGCTCTCGTTGGCGAAGGCGGTCAGCGCTTCCTGCAGGGGGGAGTACCACTTGCCGTTGTAAATGAGGTCGGCGTAGTCAACCGCCAGCTTCTGCTTGACGTGGAGGGTGTCTTTATCCACGGTGAGCATTTCCAGCTGCTGGTGGGCGAAGTACAGAATGGTGCCGCCGGGGGTTTCATAGACACCCCGATCCTTCATGCCCACCAGACGGTTTTCCACGATGTCGATGATGCCGATGCCGTTTGCCCCGCCCAGGGCGTTGAGCTTTTCAATGATCTTGGAGGCCTTCATCTTCTCGCCGTCCACGGCAACAGGTGCGCCGGCCTCAAAGTCGATGGTCACATAGGTGGGTTCGTCGGGAGCCTGGAGGGGAGAGACACCCATTTCCAGGAAGCCGGGCTTTTCGTAGTTGGGCTCGTTGGAGGGGTCTTCCAGGTCAAGACCCTCGTGGCTCAGGTGCCACAGGTTCTTGTCCTTGGAGTAGTTGGTCTCCCGGCTGATCTTCAGGGGAACGTGGTGGGCCTCGGCAAAGTCGATTTCCTCATCCCGGGACTTGATATCCCACTCCCGCCAGGGGGCGATGATCTTCATGTCGGGAGCGAAGCGCTTGATGGCAAGCTCAAAACGAACCTGGTCGTTGCCCTTGCCGGTAGCGCCGTGGGCGATGGCGTCCGCGCCCTCCGCCAGAGCGATTTCCGCCAGCTTTTTGCCGATGACAGGACGGGCGAAGGCGGTGCCCAGCAGATAGGTTTCATATTTTGCGTCCATTTTCAGGGCGGGGATGATGACCTCGTCCACCATCTCGTCCACCAGGTCGGCTACGATCAGCTTGCTTGCGCCGGTGGCGAGGGCCTTGGCTTCCAATCCCTCCAGCTCGTCTGCCTGACCGACGTTTCCGGCCACGGCGATAATTTCGGGATTGCTGTAGTTTTCCTTCAGCCAGGGAATGATAATGGATGTATCCAGTCCGCCGGAATACGCCAGAACGATTTTCTTGATGCCGTCTTTGTTTGCCATAATGGGTGACCTCCAATGAATAATATTCATTAACCATGAGAAATAATACAGGATTATACTGCCATAATCTGGATTTGTCAACGACTGGATGAATAAAAATACTGCTGCGCTGTATTTTCGGTACTTTGCCCGTTTTTGCCCCGGCGCCGCTGCCGGATACGGGCAAATTTACGAAAATACCCAGGACGCAAAAGAAAAAGCCTTCCCCTTTGCGGAAGGTGGCAGCCCGAAGGGCTGACGGATGAGGTGCACCTGGGGAATATTACCAGCGTCAGGCAAATTCGTTGCCGGAGACATTTCCTAAACAGTCTTACGAAAATGCTGTATGGACAAAAATAAGAGGCTGCCGATCAGCAGCCTCCTATTTAAGAAATCGGGATTAAATTACTTCTGAGCACCGGCGATCTGGGCGGCGACTTCGGCGGCGAAATCGTCGGCCTTCTTCTCAATGCCTTCGCCCTTGATGTAGTGGATGGCATCGACGAAGGTGACCTTGCCGCCCAGCTTCTTGGCAGCGTCGGCAATGTAGCCGGCAACGTCGCCCTTGAAGAGGTCGGAGCGGACGAATTCCTGCTGCAGCAGGCAGTTCTCCTTGTAGAAAGCAGCCATCTTGCCGGCGGCAATCTTTTCCTTCACGGCGGCGGGCTTGGAAGCCATCTTGGGGTCGTTGTCCATCAGAGCGACCTGAACGGCCAGCTCCTTGTCCACATCGGCCTGAGGTACCTGGGTCTTGTCCCAGTACTTGGGGTTCATAGCGGCAATCTGCATAGCCACGTTCTTGCCGATCTCGGTGGCGTCAATGCCGCCCTCCACAGCCAGGTTCACCAGCACGCCG
>CAMAKJ010000177.1 GCA_945836055.1 uncultured Clostridia bacterium
GAGGCCACCGGCTGGTAGCCCTGCATAAAGCCCATGACCACATAGCAGCCGATCAGGATGAGCCGCTGGACAACGCCATAGGCGGCGATGATCTCATCCGCATCCGGCAGCGGGGCGGCAACGATGTTGGTCAGAGAAGCCGCCACAGACAGGCAGATCTGGATGACCGCCGTGGGAATGCCGATCACCGTAACAGCTTTGATAAACTCCCAACTGAGGTGGAAGGCCGACGCCTTGATCTTGATGACGGAGCGGCCGCTGAGATAAAACCACGCCAGGATGGAAAACGTCACGAACTGCGATACCGTGGTGGCGAGGGAGGCGCCTTCCACGCCCATGTTGAGGCCCCAGTCAAACATGAAAACAGGGTCCAGGACCACATTCAGCAGCGCTCCGGTAATGACTGCAATGGAAGATATTTTGACCGAGGATTCCGCGCGGGCAGCACAGTTCATGCTCTGGGCAGGCAGATTGGCCAGGGCCGCGATAAACATCCAAAAGGCGTAGTCCTTCGCCAGGGGCAAGGACGCGTCAGAGGCGCCGAAGGAGCGCAGCAGCGGCTCCATAAAGAGAATGCCGCCCACGCACAAGGCCACGCCAATCATGATGGACAGAACGATCACTGTCGTGACGGTCCGGCTGGCGCCCGCCTCATCCTTGGCCCCAAGCTGGCGCCCCGCCAGCACGGCGGCGCCGGCGGCAAAGATGTTTTCGATGGACACCATGATGAGCAGCAGCGGGATGGTCACGCCTACCGCCGTGAGGGCGATATCGGAGCGGAGCATACCGATGTAGGCGGTATCCACAATGTTGTAGACCGCCTTGGCCAAAAGCGCCAGGGTGGCCGGTATCGCCAATTTTACGATCGCTTTGGAGGGCTGCATATCCCCCAGGACAGACTGTGATTGCGGTGTTCCTTCAGACATCCTGTTCTTCCTTCCTTTCCATGACGCCATACAGCAAAATCCACAGAGCCCTGCGGCAGCTTTCCTCCCGCAGTTCAAACTCCCGGACGCTCATATTGGCTGTCTGGTACTTGGCGTTGATAAAATCCTGAAACTGCCGGAAGGTCTCCACGATCTCCTCCCGGGTGATATGGGGGCAGAGCGGGAGCGGCTCCAGCAGGTTCTCCAAAATCTCCGCATTCAATGCGTCAAAGGGCTGTTTCCTGGCTTGGATGTCAGAGGCCAGATGGGCGGGCGGCGAGATGACCGCCTCGCAGAAAATCGGCTGATACACGGGATGCTCCCGGAAAAAGTTCATACGGACTGTAAAATAGCCTTCAAGCTGTTCCTGGGGGCTTTGCCCCCCAGAAAGTCCTTCTTTCAAATACTGCGTCAGAAGCTGAAAGCACTCCTCAACACAGGCCAGATAGAGCGCGTCCTTGGTCTCGAAATAATGATAGATAATCCCCTTTGAAAGGTCCTGCGCGCCGCAGATGGTATTCACGGAACTGGCTCCGTATCCCCGCTTGGAAAACTCCGCCAGCGCGCTGTCCATGATCCGGCGCCGGGTCTGCTGATTCTTTTCTTCCCGCTTCATCCTGTCACCTCGCAAAAATTGACCAAGTAGTCTATTTTTGAATGATGCCACAAATTGACCGTATGGTCAATATTTAAAAACTCATAAAAGACTCCTTCCAGCTTCAAAAAAATGATGGAAAACCATCACATCAGACAGTTTTCCATCATGACCGTATATTTTCTTTTCGTTTCGCTCTCAAGTCCGCTTTCTGGACCGCCGCGAATATAACAGTCAAGTGCCATGACAGTCTCCCCGCAAGTCCTCCTCCAAATGGACGCGGTACATCTCCTGTACCGCCGGCATCACGCCCAGCCCCCGCAGGGTGGCACGGACGACGAAGCCCTCCGCCACCAGTCTGGACTTCCAGCTGTCCGGGTCCCCGCCTGCCATCCCACTCAGCGCATGGCCTCCGGCCACAAGCAGCGGCACCAGATGAACAGTTTTCCCGATCCCGGCTTTGAGCTGCGCCAGCACGTCTTCAAACGCGGGCCACCCCTCCGCGGTCCCCACCAGCACGTCCCGCCGCCCCGCCAGGTGGAACGCCGTCTGCAAAGCGGGATATATCAGGTTGGCCGCGTGGTCTGTTCCGTGGCCGAACAGTACCAGCGTCTCCCCCGACCGGGCAGGGTACGCCGCCGACAGGCCCGCCGCCAGCGTCCGCAAATCGTCTGTATCCGTCAGAAGCGGTCTTCCGACACGCAGGCTTTCAAACCTGTCCCGCCAGGTCTCGGCCTCCCGCTTCAATTTGTCATATTCATGGCCGCAAAGGATGTGGGTGGGCTGCACCAGGACTTCGGTGACGCCCTGTCTCCACAGCTCTTCCAGCGCTTCGGCCACGCTGTACACCGTCTCGCCCCGTTCCCGCAGGATACGGCGGATGGTGGGACTGGTAAAGGCGCTGATAAAAACTCTGTCCTGTGCCGCCCGGCGCAGCACGTTCTCCACCGCCGTGATATTCTCCCGGTACGTGGGGACGCTGGTGCCAAAGCTGACACAGACCACAGCCTGTTTCATGCATGTATCTCTTTTCATTTCATTCCTTTCACATGTTCCCGCGGGAAAGGCGCCGGTGCTCCAGAACCGTCTCCGCGATGCCCCCGGCAGAAATGGACGCTGCCGTCAGGAAGGGCTTTTCATACCGGGCCCTCAGGGCTTCGGCGGTAACGGCGCCAATGCACACGCACACGGTTTTCTCCGGGAAAACGCCGTGGACGGCGAAATACCGCTCCACACCCCCGGCACTGGAAAAGGCCAGATAGTCCAGAGTCTCCAACACCTCCTTGGCCGTCTCCGCCGCCTCCATATCGGTGCGCACGGTGTAGACAGGCACGTCCCGCACCGGGATGCCCTGCTGGCGCAGCAGCTCTGGCAGCCGGGGCGTCCCCTCCCTGGAGCGCAGCAGCACCACGTCCTCGCCCGGGGATACCCGTTCCGTCAGGGCGGCGGCCAGCGATTCGCTGGTATAGGCGGAGGGGCACAGGTCCGGCAAAATGCCGTGCCGTTCCAACGCCGCGCCGGTGGCGGCGCCGATAACTGCGAACCGACAGCCGCTCATGCGCCGCAGGTCCACACGCTCCCTCCGCAGGCGGTGGAAAAAGGTCTCCACGCCGTTGGC
>CAMAKJ010000178.1 GCA_945836055.1 uncultured Clostridia bacterium
TATAGAAAACTTCAATTTGTTCCAAATTAAAGTTTTCTATTGAATATCAGTATCAATCATGGCGCTGATCCCAATTCCCGTAGGTCTCGCAGAACCGGGCGGAGAAGGACGGCTCCCGTCCCGCTGCGTACAGGTGGGAGGTGTCCCCAAAGGCGCACATACGGAAGGACGAAATGCCCTTGCGGCGTTCCTCGGTAATCAGGGTGGTGACGGAGGAGGGCAGGGCGCAGGTGCCGTGCCACAGGGGCATGGGGGAAACGCCCAGCAGATGGCTCAGCAGCACACATTCCACGCCAAAGTGGCAGAACAGGACAACCGTCTCCTCGTTGGGCTGCTCCGCCCGATAATATTCTCCCTCCCGGCGGTAGCCGTGTCGGGCGAGCAGCGCGTCCAGCCCCTGCCAAACCCATTGGGCTTCTTCCTTCACCGACGCGGCGGTAAACCGGTCGTTTTCCCACCAGCGGTCCCGGTCGTAAAACCGCTTGTCCGCCGTCCAGTCCTGGGGCAGCCAGTCCCAGGCAACGCCACGCTTGTCTCTGTCCGGGCGAAGAACCTCGGGGGCAAATTCCCGGAGCCAGGGCAGAATCTCTGCCTGCCGCCCCAGCTTTTCCAGGGTGGGCTTGGCGGTGTCCCGGGCGCGGCCCTTGGGGGAGCAGTAAAAGGCTTTCACGTCCAGTTGACACAGGCGGTTCGACAGCAGCTCCGCTTCCAGCCAGCCCGTTTCCGTGAGGGAGTCGATGGAATAGTCCGGGTCGGCGTGACGCACAATCAGCAGTTTCATGGGGCGTTCCTCCCTTATTTCCCGAACTTCACAGCGGCCTGTTTCAGCATTTTCCGGATGGGCAGACCGTAGGGGCAGCGGCTTTCACAGGCGCCGCAGCCGATGCAGTCCGAGGCCTTCTTGTCCAGGGAGGCATACCGCTCTTTGGCCCAGTCCGCAAGGCCGTACCGGGACAGATACCCTTCAAACAGGAATACGCCGGAGATGTTGATTCCCGCGCTGCAGGGCTGGCAGTAATTGCACCGGCGGCAGAACTGGGTGCCCAAGGCGGACCGGACGGCGGCGAATCCTGCTATTTCCTCCTGGGTCAGGGGAGAGACGTCGTTTACCGCCGCCAGATTCTGTTCCAGCTCAGTGGGATCAGCCATGCCAGGGATCGTCACGGTGACATCCGGGTTGGCGCAGACGTAGCGCAGAGCAAGGCGGGCATCCTCGATGGCGCCGCCCGCCAGGGGCTTCATGTCGATAAAACCGATGTTCTTCTCCCGGCAGGCGGCGATCAGCTTCTCCGCCTGGCCCTCCACAATGTTGTAGGGGAACATGATGGTCTCCACCCAGGGCAGCTCCAGCGCCATTTTGAAGGTTTCCAGGGAGTGGGCGGTGATGCCGATGTGGCCGATTTTTCCAGCCGCCCTGGCTTCCTGCAAGGCTTCCAGCGCGCCGCCGGGGGCCATGACGGTTTCCAGATCGGCGGGCGGGGCGTTGTGAATCTGATAGAGATCGATGTAGTCGGTGCGCAGATTGCGAAGACTGATATCGATGTCCTTCGCCATGGCCTCGGCAGTTCGGGACATACTCTTGGTAGCGAGGACAAAATGCTCCCGGATGCCCTCCAGACCATAGCCCAGATATTCCTCGCTGACGGTGTAGCCCCGGGCGGTGTCGATGTAGTTGACGCCGCATTCCAGCAGCCTCAGCATCAGGCGTCTGGTGCCCTCGGCGTCAATACGCTGGATGGGAATGCCGCCGAAGCCCATCCGAGAGATTTTCAGGCCGGTTTTTCCCAGAATTCTGTATTCCATTGATGCTCCTCCTTGGCAGTTTTTCTCCCATTATACGGCAAAAGAACCCAAAAAACAATATCTCTTTTCCCAATCCTGCAATTTATCCGGAAGCAGCTGGACGACGGCACCGAAAAACGGGTCAGCCGAAGCTGACCCGCGAAGATTATGGAAGCTCTGAACAAATCGGCAAGAGCTGACAGCGAGAGATTTTGTTTTCCCGGAAAGCAGGAAAAGCAGAGGAATCCTGGATGTATTTCCTATTTTTCATACTGCACCGGGGAAACAAAAGATCAGCTGCTCAGCCGCAGACGATTTGTTCAGAGGTTCCTTATTTCCCCATCTCCAGATTCCGCCGGTAGGTATCGATAACACAGTCCATAGCCGCGCCCCGGAAGCCGTGCTTTTCCAGGGTCTGCACCCCTACGATGGTGCTGCCGCCGGGGGAGCACACCGCGTCCTTCAGCGCGCCGGGGTGCTGATGGGTAGCTAACACCATCTCCGCCGACCCGGCCATGGTCATGGCGGCGTAATCGATGGCCTTGGCTCTGGGAATGCCGCAGGCCACCGCGCCGTCGGCCAGAGCCTCGATCAACATGTACATAAAGGCCGGGCCGCTGCCGGAAAGAGCGCTGGCGGCATCCATGAGCCGCTCCTCCAGAGCGTCCAGCAGGCCGCAGAAGCCCATGTCCTCCCGCCAGCCGGCGAGCAGGTCGTCACCCACCAGGCTGTTGCGGCAGTAGGGGATTACCCCTTTGCCGATGGCGGTCGGGGTGTTGGGCATGATGCGGATGATGGGCAACTCCGTTCCCGCAAGCTGCTGCAGCTTGGCGATTTCCAGCCCCGCTGCCATGGTGATGAGCAGGGGCTTGCGCTCCGAGAGAACCTTTTGCAGGGGGGCAAGGGCGTCAGCCACCATGTGAGGCTTGACGGCAATGAAAATCCGGTCGCAGGTTTCCGCGATGGCGGCGTTGTCGCCGTAGGCGATGCCCAGTTCTTCCGCAAGCGCCCTCGCTTTGCCGGAGCGGTCGGAAATCAGGATGTCCTTGGTCGCCTGGCTCAGCGCCCGGGCGATGGCACCGCCCATGCTGCCGCAGCCGATAAATCCGTACTTCATAGGTTTGCCTCCTTCAGCGAACGTTTCCGTTTCCGTGGATGATGTATTTGTAGGTGGTCAGCTCCCGCAGACCCATGGGGCCACGGGCGTGGAGCTTCTGGGTGGAAATGCCCATTTCACATCCCAGGCCAAACTCGCCGCCGTCGGTGAACCGGGTGGAGGCGTTGACGTACACCGCCGCGCTGTCCACGTTGGCGGTGAAAATTCGCTCCGC
>CAMAKJ010000179.1 GCA_945836055.1 uncultured Clostridia bacterium
TCAACTGGAAGGAAACCCTGCACTTTGCCATGCAGATTGCCAAGGGCCTGGAGCATGCCCACAGCAGGGGCATCATCCACCGGGACATCAAGCCCCACAACGTGATGGTGCTGAAAAACGGCTCCGTCAAGGTCATGGACTTTGGCATCGCCCGGGTTATGAGTAAGAGTAACACCCTGACCAAGGAGGCCCTGGGCAGCGTCCACTACATCTCCCCGGAGCAGGCCAAGGGCGGCCATACCGACAACCGCTCCGACATTTACTCCCTGGGCGTCGTCATGTACGAAATGATGACCGGCCGGCCGCCCTACGACGGGGAATCCCCCGTGGCGGTGGCCATCCAGCACATCAACGGCGGCGCGCCCCGTCCCTCCACCCTGAACCCCAACATCCCCAAGGGCATGGAACAGATCATTATGAAGAGCATGGCGCTGGAGGTCAACGACCGCTACGCCTCCGCTACGGAAATGCTCCAGGATATGGAAGTTTTCCGGCAGAATCCGGACACCGTGTTTGACTACCACACGGTGGTGGATGACGCCACCCGGATCCTGCCCAACCTGTCCCGGGCCATGACCACTGCGGAGAAGAAGGTACAGGCCAAGACCGGCGCCGCTCCCGTCCGCTCCGACAGCATCCGCATCCACGCAAACGGCGAAGCCGCCGAGCGGAAGCGGGGCGCCGGAACCGCCGTGGCGGGGAAAGACAACGAGTCCATCCGCCGGGCGCAGCAGCGCCGTCAGGATCAGCAGCAGCAGCGCCGGGACGAGCGCAGCCGGGTGGTGACCACGGCCATCGTGGTCTGCAGCGCCGTGGCGGTGGCTGCTATTGTGATTTTCCTCATTGCCCTGTTCAACGGTTCCCTGCTGAACAAGGAGAAGGCGCTGGTGGAGGTGCCCTACCTGGTGGGGGATGTTTACAGCGATACCCTGGCGTCCCAGTATCCGGATTTCGTCATCAAGCTGCAGCAGCGCTATGACGATACCAGTCCCAAGGGCGCGATTCTCCATGTGGAGCCCACCGGGGGCAGCAAGGTGGTCAAGGGCTCGGACCTTTGGATTACCGTCAGCCTGGGCCAGGAGCCGGAAGCCAAGACCATGGATGATTTTGTGGGCACCAGCGCCGAGGATGCCAAGTCCATTCTGGTGGGTCAGGGCTTTGAGCCCATCGCCCGCAACGAGGTCAGCTATGTGTACGATGTGGGCATGGTTGTCCGCACGGAGCCGTCCGCCGGCACGGAAATGACCCCGGGGCAGACGGTGTACATCTACGTCAGCACCGGCCCGGACGTGATTACGGCGAAGATGCTAAACGTGATGGGCCTGGATGCCGCCAAGGCCAGAGAGCTTTTGGATCAGGCGGGCTTTAAGAACGTCAAAACCGAGGAGGTGGAGAGCCTGAAGCCCAAGGGCGAGGTGATTCATCAGTCCGTGGCGAAGAACGAGGAAATCGACGTGACCACCCAGATTGTCCTGCAGGTGTCCAAGGGGCCGGAGGAGACCACCGCGCCCACCCAGACGGAGGCCCATGATCCCAAGGAACCGGTGACCATTGGGGTGCAGTTCTCCCTGCCGGAAAAGGACAGCGCCTACATCCTGAGCATTTTCCTGGACGGCAAGGAGGTTATCGAATCTCAGGAGATTCAGCCGGGCACCTCCAGCTTTGTCTGTAACCTGACGGGTACGGGAACCCTGAAATATGACGTGTACATCGACGGCGAGTACTATGAATCCAAGGAAGTGACGTTCAGCTGAGTATGGACAAGGAGCGAACCGGACGGATTATCCGCTCCATCAGCGGATTTTATGACGTACAGACGGCGGACGGGGTGGTGAGCTGCCGCGCCCGGGGCATTCTGCGGAAGGAAAACTGCACCCCTCTTACCGGCGACCTGGTGAGCATCACCGTGGAGCGGGGCAAGGGCATGGTGGAAAAGGTGCTGCCCCGGCGCAACAGCTTTGTGCGGCCGGCAGTCGCCAACGTGGACGCCCTGGTGGTGTTCGCCGCCAACGTCAACCCGGTGACGGAGCCGTTTCTCATCGACCGGGTGGCGGCCATCGCGGGAGACCAGGAGGTGCCGGTGTACCTGTGCGTAAACAAGTGCGACCTGGACCCGGCCACCGATCTGGTTCGGATCTACCGGAACGCGGGCATCCCCGTCATCTGCACCAGCGCCGAAACCGGCGAGGGTGTGGCGGAGCTTCGGGCGCTGATCCGGGGCAAGCTGGTGGCCTTTACCGGCAATTCCGGTGTGGGCAAGAGCAGCATTCTCAACCGTCTGGCCCCGGAGCTGAACCTTGCCACCGGGGAAGTCTCCGAGAGATTAGGCCGCGGGCGGCACACCACCCGCCATGTGGAGCTGTACAGCCTGGGTGAGGACACCTATGTGGCGGATACCCCTGGTTTTTCCTCCTTCGACACCGACCAGATGGACGTGATTCTGAAAGAGAATCTGCAATACGCCTTTCCGGATTTTGGCAGGTATCTTGGACGGTGCCGCTTTGACGACTGCACCCACCGCAAGGAACCGGGCTGCGCCGTCCGGGCGGCGGTGGAGGCCGGCGAAATCGAACAGACCCGGTATGAAAGCTACCTGAAGCTTTACGAAAAGGCAAGTCAGATCAACGAGTGGGAGCTGAAATAACTGGCAGCCCCTGTGCGGAAGAAAAGAAGAAACCGAGTGATGAATGACTGTCGCAGTCAAAAATCACTCGGTTTTGTATTTCCACTAAAAACAATTATCGTCCGGAAAATGCTCCATAATGTCCTCAACCCGGCATTGCAGGATGTTGCAGAGCTTGTCAATAGTATTGACCTCGACGTTCTGATTCTTCCGAAGCCGGCTGATTTGGGAGCGGTTGACATTGTAGTGGGTGTAAAGGTCATACTGGGTGATGCCCCGCTGCTTCATGGTCTGCCACAGACGGTCGTATTTTATCATTTCTGAGCTTCCTTCCCCTTGACTTTTCCCTATTATCCCAGTAAAATCGAGATCGGAACAGTGTTCGTATAAGAACACTATACGAGGGGGAAAGAAGGAACAGATTCTGCTTGAAATTCAGAAAGCGGGCGGGAAGGAAATTGACGTTATCCTGGACGCAGCG
>CAMAKJ010000180.1 GCA_945836055.1 uncultured Clostridia bacterium
TGCTGCCCCGCTTGCTCAGGCACAGGCCGATGACGTCCAGGCCGCCGCTGCTGCAGCCGCAGGTCAGGACAATGCCGCTGCCGATGCCGGTGAGAATGCCGCCCAGCAGACAGGCGGTCAGGTAATCATCCACGATGGGGGCGGAGGGAATGGGAATGATGCTGTAAAACAGGGAATAGGACACCGTGCAGATGATGGTTTTTGCCACCAGTCCCAGGCCGAGCGCCTTGTAGGCAAACAGCAGGATGGGGATGTTCGCCAGAAAATACAGGATACCGGCGATGTCATAGGCGCCGAGGGCCACGCCCAAATGGGTCTGCAGCAGCGTGCGGATGAGCTGGCAGACGCCCATGATGCCGCCGGTGTATAGATTCAGCGGTACGATGAACAGGTTCAGCGCGGCGGCGGCGATCAGTTCGCCCACCACGGCGGCGACGATCCGCAGCCAGCGGTTGTGCAGGGTATTGTAAAGCATGGCGGTACCTCCCATCTGTGGTTTAGGATGCCCTTCTATGACCGATTATACGGCTTGCGGGGGAAAACCACAAGAGGGAAGTTCAGAGCGCGTACTGGAGACAGCGCCGCAGCCGCTCCTGGGCCCGGCGCAGGGTCCGGGAGACGGTGGAGCGGTTCAGCCCCAGCTCCCGGGCGATCTCCGCCCCGCTCATATTCTGCTCAAAGCGCATGGACAGCATTTGCTGCTGCCGGGGCGTCAGCTCCTGTACCCGGGCTTTCCGGAGGTTGCGCAGGAGCCGCTCCATTTGTTCCTGATTGTCGTCGGCGTTTTCCCGGAGCCAGACGGTCATGTCACCGGCCCACTCGCTGCTTCTGGTATCAAAGGGTGTAGCGTTCATGTTTGTGATAACTCCTGTCATAATATCGCGCGGTCAGGACCGCCAGTTCCCGGCATTCCCGCAGCAGGGGCGTCAGGTCGTCGATACGGCGGTGCAGCCCCCGGGCGGCCGCAGGGTCTTCCTGCAGCCGTTCCTCCGCCCGCAGCTCCCGGATGCGGGCGCGGATGAGAGCCGCGCTGTCGGCGTATTGGGCCGACATTTCCAAAAGTGTCATAAGGATGCCTCCTTCCCGTGGATCTCGTGGCAGGGAGACAGCTCCTGCCGGGCGAAATCCGGCAGGCAGGCCCGACAGACGCGGCTGCCGTTGCAGGCCCAATATTCCTCTCCCAGGGTGATTTCCCGGCCGCACAGGGTGCAGCGCAGGCTATGCCGCCTCCGGCGGCTCTCGGCGTACAGCAAAAAAGGACCTCCTCAAAAAGCGTGAAATAGAAAAAAAGATATTGACAAACCCAAAACCTTCTGGTAATATAAATCCTGCTGTTGGAACTGCAACTTCGCTGGTGTAGCTCAGCTGGTAGAGCAGCTGATTTGTAATCAGCAGGTCGGGGGTTCGAATCCGTCCACCAGCTCCAATCGAATATGGGGGAATTCCAGAGCGGTCAAATGGGGCAGACTGTAAATCTGTTGTCACTGACTTCGGTGGTTCGAATCCACCTTCCCCCACCATGATTGCCGATCCAAATAGATCGGCAATCATTTTTTTTGCAATACCAATGGCGGCAATGGTTTGCGGGCTTTTTCCGCAAAACAGGCTTCATTTCAATGTGAAAATCATGTATAATATCCATATCCGGGAACAAAGGGGGTCTGAAAATGAGTAAAAAGAATATAGGATTTACCCTTGCGGAACTCCTTGTGGTTGTGGCGATCATTGCGGTGCTCACGGCAATTGCGATCCCTGTTTTTACAGGTCAGCTCGAAAAAAGCAGAGAAGCTGTTGATCTGGCCAATGTGAGAAGCGCTTATGCAGAGGTAATGACAGCGGCCATAACAGAGGACACCGCCTCCCCCCTGCGTCAATCCGATGGTTCCTATCTCGCTTCGGTCACCTTGACCCAGGCAAAGGACGGCTGGACCACAAAAACGGATGATCTGACGGTGGGCGGCATTGCCTTCGCGGATGACAAGCATTGGCTGAAGGCTCCCAAGGCAAAGGGTACATGCAAGGCCTATTTCCAGGACGGCGAGGTCTATATCGACTGGGGCGGCGGCCAGAAGAAGCCCCTTCCCCTGAACGAGGTCACCCCCTTCGACAGCAACGCAGCAGCTCAGTTCCTGACCAAAGAGATACTGACCAACATTTTGGGCGACACATACCAGTACAGCGTCATCAATTCAAACGAACCTGTTGAGCAGGATGGGGGAACCAAGAAGTTTTTGGAGGAGGCGAAGAAGAAAGGTCTTGATCTGGAAAAATACGGTGCAGTCACATGGCAGATCTATGCCAAGGAGCCCACAGGCGGGTCGTCGGCAGCTATGCTGGATACACCCGCAATTTACTGGTCTACTGTTGAGGCCGGCTCAGTTTCGTTGGGTACCAATATTCCTGTGATCGGCTATCGTGAAGGAAGGTACGATGTGTATATGGCAAAAGTCGTTGCGTATAATGGCGGGACCAAATACCAGTATTTTTCAATCAAGAATAACTTCGCAAATGTTACAAACACCGGCACCGGCGGCTCCGCCTCCTTCCAGTTTAGCAGCTATGAGGATGCAAGGAAGGCATATGATGATGCCCTGGCGCGATACATGGAAAAGGGGACCCTGTCCGATTCGGACATGAGGGAATTGAACCTGAAGGACTGATCGCAGAAGCTGGAACGAAACTATCCAACGAGCAATTTCGGAAGAGATCAAAGCCTGCTGCTCCCACGGCCTGCGGGAAACCGTGGCCGCCCGGTCCTTATTGGAATCTCTGGAGACAAGGCGCAATGTCTCTTTGGATTATCACGAAAATCTTGTGTGATGATGGTGCGGGGAAACCCTGATGGTTTCCCCGCATACACCTTTTCCCTCCGAACAGAGGGGAAGATATGCGATACCGGATAACAAGAAGTATGATGATTTTATAGATAAAAACAAGAATCTTGTTTGCAATGGAAATACTAGCACAAATGTTCGAGTATGTCAAGCAGTTTAACAAGATTCTTGTTAAAAAATTTGACACGAACAAATAAGTGGGGTATGATGAGGAAAACAACTGGGGAGGAGCCTGTGTATGAGTCTGGGAAAGCGTATTCAGGAATGC
>CAMAKJ010000181.1 GCA_945836055.1 uncultured Clostridia bacterium
ACGACCTGGGCATCCCCGTCATGTGCTACGGCCTGCGGGCGGACTTCAAGGGCGATTTGTTCCCCGGCAGCGAGGCGCTGCTGGTGATGGCGGATAAAATTGAAGAGGTCAAGACCATCTGCTGGTGCGGCAAGAAGGCCATGTTCAACGCCCGGTTCGACCGGGATGGCAAGGTATTGAAGGAAGGCGAGCAGGTGGTGCTGGGGGCCAACGACCAGTACATCGGCCTGTGCCGCAAGCATTGGCGGGAGGGGAACCTTGGCCCGGACTTTGACGTGAGGGCGCTATGATTTGTCATTTGTGCCCCCGGAACTGTGGGGCGGAGCGGACGGAGACCAAGAGCGGCGGCGTGTGCCGCCAGCCCAGCGTCCCGGTGGCAGCGAAGGCAATGCTCCACCAGTGGGAGGAGCCGTGTCTCGTGGGAGCCCACGGCGCTGGGACTGTGTTTTTCTCCGGCTGTAATCTGCGGTGCTGCTTCTGCCAGAACGGTCCCATCTCCCAGGGGGAGGTAGGCAGGCCCATCACGGCGCGGCGCCTGCGGGAGATTTTCAAGGAGTTGATCTCCCAGGGCGCCGCCTGCCTGGACCTTGTAACGCCCACCCACTTTACACCCGTTATCCTGGAGGCCCTGGGGGACGAGCCCTGGCCTGTCCCGGTGGTGTGGAACTGCGGAGGCTATGAAAAGCCCGAGACGGTGCGGCTGCTGGAGGGGAAGGTGCAGGTGTACCTGCCGGATTTGAAGTATGCCCTGCCGGGGCCTGCGAAAAAATACTCGGCGGCGGAGGACTACTTCGACTGGGCCAGTGCCGCCATTTTGGAGATGTTCCGCCAAACCGGGCCGTATAAAATCGAAAACGGCCTGCTGACACGGGGCGTCCTCATTCGCCATCTGCTGCTGCCGGGCGAGCTGGAGAATACTCGCCGCGTCATTGACTGGGTGGCGGAAAACTTCCGCCCCGGCGACGTGCTGTTCTCCCTCATGAGCCAGTACACCCCCCAGCCGGGCGCTGTGGGGAACCTCAGCCGCCATGTGACGCGGGCGGAGTACCGGGCGGCGGTGCAGTACATGGAGAACTGCGGCGTCACCGACGGCTACACCCAGGAGCGGACCTCTGCCAGAGAGGAGTACACCCCGGACTTTGACCTGCGGGGGATATGAGACATAAAAAGGAGCTGCTGCGGAATGAATCATTCTGCAGCAGCTCCTTTTTTGGACCGTATTGGATTTAATACTCGACCTTGACTGCCTTGCCGCTGTGGAAGGAATCGGTGATGGCGTAGGTAACGATGGTGGCATTGGTGCCGTCGTAAACCGTCAGCTCGGGTTTGCGGCCCTTCTGGATGCAGTCGATGAAATCCACCATTTCCAGCAGGTAGGCCTCTGCGAAGCGCTGGGGGAAGTTCTCGATGATCTCCTGCCGCGCGCCGTACTGGTCGTAGATCATGGTGCGGTCCTTCCAGGGCACACCGGCCACGCGGAGGTGGCCCTCGGTGCCCACGATCTCGGTCTCGGTGTGGTAGCCGTGGGGCGCGGTGCGGCCGACGTGCAGGAAGGCGACGGTGCCGTTGTCCAGCTTCAGCATTGCCATGCCGGTCTCAGTATCGCCGTTTTCGGTAAATTCGGGGTGCTTGAAGGTGGTGCCGGCCGCATAGACCTCGGTGATCTCGCCGCCCAGGAACCAGCGCATCAGGTCGATATCATGGGAAGCGGCATCAATGAAGATGCCGCCGGAGGTCTTGGAGAACTTGATGCAGCTCTCCACCAGCGCCTCGGGGTCCAGACCGGTGGCTTTGACCAGATAGGGCTTGCCGATCTTGCCCGCGTCGATCTGCTCCTTCGCGTGGGCGTAGGACGGGTCATAGCGGCGCATAAAGCCCAGGAAGAACAGTTTGTCCGGATGACGCTCCACGGCGGCCTCGGCCCGCTTGCACTCCTCCAGGGAGCAGCCCAGCGGCTTGTCGCAGAATACGTGCTTGCCGGCGTCCAGGGCATACTCGATCATCCAGCAGTGCTCGGGGGAGGAGGAAACGATGACGACGGCCTCAATGTCGGCCTCATCGACCATCTTCTTGTAGTCGGTGGTAACGAACTCGACCTTAAGAGAATCCTTCGCCCATTCCAGTTCTTTTTCCACCAGAGAACAGGCGGCGACCAGCTTGCAGCCGGGGATTTTGAATGCCAGATTTTCAGCATGGACAGAGCCGAGACGGCCCAGACCAACGATACCAACTTTTACTTCTTTCACACTAACTCTCCTTTGGTTTTTTTAACACCTTTTGCGGTGTGGTCATCTTTTGTGAATCGCTTGCCTTTATTATAAAAGCTCAGAGGGGAAAAAGCTATTCACGTGCTGCACGAAATCACACGAAAAGTTTGTCACACAAGCTATAAAAGGAAAAAGCTCATTCTTGCCATGTGGGTGTTCTCCTGATTCTTCTAATTCCAGCGAAAAAACAGGAGGTCACTCGTTTACGGAAAACAGAAAAAATCCTTGGAAACGCTTGGTTTCCAAGGATTTGGTGGAGACTACCGGACTCGGACCAGTGACCTCCTGCGTGTGAAGATACGTCAAGGGCGGAAAGAACGGGCTATTCCGTCCTTTCCGCCCCTTTTGACTCAAAATCATTTGCTGTCCGCTCCGATGTTTCCGATGCCTGCTCCGATTCCAGTTTGGGGCAGACAGATGATTCCTGGAAACGGGTGTATTGCGTATCCAAAGGCCGGGAGTATGCCGCCTTCGACTGCGGCAGAAACAGGTGGCAGAAATGTCCTAACTCCGGAGAGACGTACCTTCAAGAGTTCTTTCTCAAAGAATGGATAATACCCAACTTTACAAGATCCCGCGCCCCCGCAGCATACCGAGGATCACAACGACCAGGAATGCTGTCACACAGACACCAATGAAGATGTCGATGTATTTCAGGGGGACGCCTCGGAATTTCTCGTAGAATTTCTCAATGGCGTTTAGTTGACTGGGGTCCCGGCGGGGGACCGGTTTTTTCTTCTCATTCCGCTCCATAATTCTCCTGAAAAGGGCGGAAGGCCGCCAGAGCGGCCTTCCACACAAATGTCGGTTTACTTCTTGGCCAGGT
>CAMAKJ010000182.1 GCA_945836055.1 uncultured Clostridia bacterium
GTTGCCGTCGGCGGTGTACTTCTCCGCCATCTGGTTCCGCTCGGAGATCATCCGGCCGTAAACCGCGTTCAGGTTGCTCTCCGGCAGGTCGAACTGCTTGATCTTCACGTCCTCCACATGGATGCCGTAGGACTTGGCGGCGGCGTCCACCTTCTGGGCAATGCCCTCATAGATGGCGTTGCGCTCCGCGCCGTTTTTCATGTTGATGATGTCCGCCTGGGCCAGAGTGCCCATGCCGGTTTTCAGCACGCTGTAGGTGATGGCATCCAGCCGCTCCTCCGCCTTGGCGGTGGTGCCCAGGGTCTGGTAGAACAGCTTCGGGTCGGAGATGTTCCACAGAATGTAGCAGTCCACGGTCATATTCTGCTTGTCGGAGGTGAGCACCTCGGAGGGCGGAATGTCGTAGAGCTGGGTGGCCTTGGTGAAATACTTCACGCTGTCCACAAAGGGCACCTTGAAGTGCAGACCGGCCTGGTCGGTGGTGTCGATGATCTTGGAAAACCGCACGGTGCAGGCGTACTCATCCTCCCGGACGGTGAAGGCGGAGCTGGCCGCAAGCAGGACAACAAGCACCAGCACGACGATCAAAACTACCTTTTTCTTCATTTTTCGTTACCTCCCTCGGCTTCCACCAGAGATTCCAGCGGCAGAAGCATCTGCACGTCGCCGCCGTCTGCGCCGGTATTGATGTACAGCTTCACACCGGGCAGCACCTGGGAGATGGCCTCATAGTACATTCTGGTGCGGGTAATGGCGGGATTCTGGGCATACTCTTCATACATGGCCTGGAACATGGCCACCTTCTCCACAGCCTCGTTGATACGCTTCTGCTTCAGATACTCCGCGTTCTGAACCAGCTTGTCCGCCTGGGCCTCGGCCTGGGGCAGCTGGGCGTTCTTGTAAGCCTTGGCGTCGTTGATGACGGTCTCGGCCTGCTGCTTGGCGGTTTCCACCGCCTTAAATGCTTCGATAACCTCCTGCGTGGGCGGCTCGGCATCCTGAATCTTCACATCCACCAGGGTCAGGCCGATGTCGTACTCCTTCAGGATTTCCGTGACCAGCTCCTTGACCTGCATCTGGATGTTCTCCTTGCCGTCGGTGAGGACGGCGTCCACGCTGGAGGAGCCAACCACGTTGCGGATCTGGCTCTGAATCAGGTTGCGCAGGATCAGCTCCGGATCGTTGGAGGAATACAGGTACTGCACCGGGTCGGAAATCTTGTACTCCACGAAGAAATCCACATTGACGATGTTGTAGTCGCCGGTGATCATGATGCTCTCCCGGTCGTTGACCACGTAGTTGTTTCCGGAGCTGGAATAGCCCAGCTCAATTTTCTGGTAGACGTTCACGTCCACCTTGTCCACCTGCTGAATGCCGAAGGGCAGCTTGAAGTGGACGCCGGCGTCGGTGACATCCGTCACCTTGCCGAAGGTGGTGACCACCGCCTGCTGCTTATCGTCCACGGTGTAGAAGCAGGTGCCGGCCAGGGTCAGCAGGATCAGCGCCAGCACCACCACCAGAATGGTGCGTCCAACCCGCTTGAAATCGGTCTTTTTCCTGGGCTTTTGGGGCTGGTTTCCAGGCCAGCTGTAGGTTCCGTTTTCATCCATTGGTTTTTTCTCCTTTTCAGATTGTTTTGAGCTGCGACAGCATTTGCTCCGTTTCGGCCTTCATTCGGCCGGTGAGCCAGGCGGTGAGCATGATTTTCAGCACCTGCCCCAGCTTCTCCCGGGCGCCGGGAACCGGCTCGTGATAGCTGAGGGTTACTTCCTCCAGGGCGCTGTCCCAGGTTTCGGTGCCGCCGAAGTACCGGGCCCGGGCTGCCAGACGGACGAAGAAGAAGTACAGCAGGGTGTCGTCAATGAGGTCGTCGCTTTCATCGGTGAGGCTGCCGTTGAGGTAGGAAATCAGCTGGCAGCTCTGCTCCAGGGTCAGCGCCCCCTTGAGCAGGTTGATGTTCAGGATGCGGCAGACCTGATCCATGTTGTAACGCTTGCCCCTGGGCGGCGCGAGATAGCCCCGTTTGACCCAGTTCTGGACGGTGTGAGGTTCCAGTCCGGAGATGCTGGCCACCTGGCTGAGGGTCAGCCCTCCCGCGAGAAACAGCGCCTGAAACACCGCGTCCACCCGCTGAGCGTCCTCCCGCTCCCCGGTCAGGGTAGTGCCGGGAATTGTCCACTGCATGTTTGCTTTCCTCCTTTCTTGGATGCATTGATTCTATCACATGGTCATTTGATTGTCAAGCATAATCTTCAGATCTCTTTGCAAGCAGATTGTGAACCGAAAAATCTGCTTGACAAACCGCCTCTGACGTGCTAAAATACCCGGGTAATAAAGAAGGCTGAACATCCGCCTCACCGTAAGCGCCTGCAAAACGGTTCATATTCCCCCTATTCCCTTTGGTTTGGGCGGAGTTTGTGCGGATGCTTTGGCGTCCGCTTTTTGTTTGTTTATGGAGGTGCTTACCATCGCAAAGTTAGATCATCAGCTCAACGAGGAAATCCGGGATAAGGAGATCCGGCTTATCGGCGCCGACGGCGCGCAGCTGGGTATCATGTCCGCCGCTCAGGCCAACGCCATGGCGGAGGAACAGGGCATGGATCTGGTGAAGATCTCTCCCAACGCCACCCCTCCCGTCTGCAAGATCATGGATTACTCCAAGTTCTGCTTCGACCAGAAGAAGCGGGAGAAGGAGGCCAAGAAGAACCAGCGGGTGGTGGAAATCAAGGAAATCCGCATGAGCCCCAGCATCGACACCAACGACTTCAACACCAAGGTCAAGGCCGCCCAGAAGTTCCTGAGCGACGGCAACCGGGTGAAGGTCAGTGTCCGCTTCCGCGGCCGGGAAATGGCGCACACCAATTTGGGTGAGAAGCTGCTTCTGGACTTTGCCGCGAGCTGTGCTGAGATCGCCACCATGGAGAAGAATCCCAAGCTGGACGGCCGCTTCATGGCGATGTTCCTTACCCCCAAGAACAGCAAATAAGACTATACAACAGATTACGGAAGGAGAACCTACCTATGCCCAAGCTGAAGACCCATAGCGGCGCTAAGAAGAGATTCAACCTGACCGCCA
>CAMAKJ010000183.1 GCA_945836055.1 uncultured Clostridia bacterium
ATGGTGTTCACATCGCCGCCCATCATCTTGGCGTACTGCTCCATGGAGTAGCCGCTCATCTGCAGCTGGTAGGCAAAACGCTCCATCTGGGTGTCCAGCTCGGCTTCCACCAGAGCCTTGGGCATATCCACGGTGGTGTTCTCGGCAGCCTTGTCCACGGCGGCCTGCTCAAAGGCGCTGTCAATCTGCTTCTGGGCGTTTTCCAGGGCCTTGGCGCGGATGTCGGCCTTCAGCTCCTCCAGAGTGTCGAACTCGGAGACGTCCTTGGCAAACTCGTCATCCTGCTCGGGGACAATGGTCTCGGTGACCTTGTTCAGCTTCACATGGAACACAACGGCCTTGCCCGCCAGCTCCTTGTGGTAATCCTCAGGGAAGGTAATGTCAATGTTCTTCTCCTCACCGGCGCTCATGCCAACAACCTGCTCCTCAAAACCGGGAACAAACTGGCCGGAGCCCAGCTTCAGGTCGAAATTGTCACCCTTGCCGCCGTCAAAGGGAACGCCGTTGTCGAAGCCCTCGAAGTCGATGTTGGCGGTGTCGCCCATCTGGGCAGGACGCTCCACGGTCTCGGTGGAAGCCACGTTCTGGGCCATCCGGTCCAGCTCCGCCTGAACCTGAGCGTCGGTGACGGTTGCCTCAGCCTTCTCCACTTCCAGACCCTTGTACTGGCCCAGGGTGACCTCGGGATAGACCTCGGTGGTCAGGGTCAGGGTGACGACGTTGTCGTCGCTGATCTGCATATCGGTCAGGCTGGGACGGCCGATGGCCTTGAAATCCTGCTTGGCAATGGCGAAATCGTAAACCTCAGGGAAGATCTCTTCCAGACCGTCATCATAGAAAACATGGGCACCATACATGGCCTCGATCATCTTCCGGGGCGCCTTGCCCTTGCGGAAGCCGGGAATCTGAATGCTCTTGCGGGCCTTCATATACGCCTTGTTGACACCGGACTCCATCAGTTCCTTGTCGATTTCGACAACGACGGTCGCCTCGTTGCCCTTTCTTTCGATGCTCTTTACGTTCATTGTTTCGTAATCCTCCTAAATTGGTTCCCGTGACGAGACCATTTTTATTTTTACATAGCCGATATATTCTAACAGAAAAATACAGAATTGTCCACACTTTTCTGAAAATTCTTTTATGAAATTACTTTGAATGGCGTAAACCCGATGTAATCCGCCGCAACCAGCCGGAATTCCACCCCATCCCACAGTCCTTCCATGGCCAGGCGGTGGCTGTTTCCGTGGAGATGCCCGTAAAAGCAGCGGCGGACACCGTACTTTTCCAGAAGCTGTAAAATCTCCGTACATTCGTAGCCCCGGTATCGGGGCGGATAGTGGAGAAAGACGAGCTTTTCCCTCTCCCCCGCCGCCTTCAGCGACGCTTCCAGCCGGATCAACTCCCGTTTGAACACCTTCTCGTCGTGCTGCCCGGAGCGTTCCTCTTCAAAAAACCACCCCCGGGTGCCGCAGATGGCAATGTCACCATATTCATAGCAGTTGTTGTTCAGCAGGTGCAGGTTCTCAAAGCCGTTTTCCTGACAGAATTTCTGAAATTTCGCCGCCGTGCTCCACCAGTAGTCGTGGTTGCCCTTGAGGATGATTTTCCTGCCGGGAATGGCGTTGATCCATGCAAAATCCGCCGTTGCGCTCTGCAAATCCAGCGCCCAGCTCAGATCCCCCAGCAGCACGGTGGTATCCTCCGGCTGGATACCGGAAAGCCCCTGCTGAAGTTTCTCCATGTAGCCTACCCAGGCGCCGCCGAAAATGTCCATGGGCTTCGGCGCCCCCAGGCACAGATGCAGATCGCCGATGGCATGCAGCGCCATAGGGCACCTCCTTTAGTCGGAATAATAGCTGTAGCAGAAGATATGTGAGCCGATTTGTCCCCAGACCCGGTTATTGACGGAAAACGTCGCGTAAAATACCACGTCGATGGGAAGTACGTAAGGGCCGTTCAGCGCCCGGTCGATGGCCTTATACTGGGTATAGGTCGGTTCTGCCTTGTCCATATCCTTCACCGCTTCAAACTGATCGTCCGCGTAGATGATGCCGCGGATGGAGTTCTGGAAGTGCCCGGAGACATACCGGTTCAGAATCACCTCGGCCACCGCCTGCTGTCCCTCAAAGGGCTCGCTCTGGGCTTCCAGCCAGATCAGCTTTGCCATCAGATCCATCTCTTCGTCCGTCAGCTCCAGGCCGGGATACCGGTTTTCCTCGGCATAGGGCACCGGCTCATAGATGAAGGGCTCCTCCGGCATGGCGCTCTTGTCGTAGATCCACCCGCCGGCGAAGCCGGCTATGATCTTTCCGTCGGTAAAGCCGTTTTCAAAGCCGTCCTTCAGGTTCCAGGCGCTGTAGTTTTTCTCATTGGGGTCGTTGACCAGAATCCTGCCCTCCTCGTTGACGCCGGTGAGGACGATGAAGTGGCTTCCCGTGGTGAACAGGGATTTTTCGTTCATCAGGGCAATGACAACCTTCCCCTCCCGGACGGCCTTCAGGGCGTCATGGACGTTTGTCGCCTTTTTCCAGGAAAGCTGCAGCAGATTCGAGCCATATTCCAGCCGTTTATGGTTGCTGCCGGAGAACTCCGCCAGATCGTCGGCAATCTCGTCGGGATAATAGACGTGATCGGTCATGTAGCTGGCCACCATGGCCAGGGCCGTCACATTGCAGCCGCTGCCGGCAATGGTTCCCGTACCGTACCGGGTGTTTGGGTAATCCGTCTGGAAATACTGAGGCACCGTGTCAATGGTCACCGGCTGCGGCTGGGTTGCTTCCGTTTCCTCCGGAAGGGTTTCGGTGGGAACCGTTTCTGTGGGAACCGTCTCGGCAAGGTGGAATTCCACCGACGGAATGGTCGGCGGCAGCGTGGAAGGCTCCGTCCGGACTTCGGTTTCCGCCGTTTCCGCAGGCACGGAGCGATGCACCAGGTTCCACGCGACGAACACCGCTGCCTCCAAGGCAAGGCAAGCGGCAAGGATTATACAGATGCGGAATAAGGTTTTTCTCATTTGTCATCCTCCAGGGGACGTTTTTCTACAGGTACCGGTTCAA
>CAMAKJ010000184.1 GCA_945836055.1 uncultured Clostridia bacterium
CTGCCGGACTGACCGATAAACTGACCCCAGAAGTAGGATTCCTCCACCATATCGCCCAGGCCCTCCGTCTCGGAGTGCTTGGCGGGGTCGATGTACACGCCTGCCACCTGACCGCTGTGACCGATGCCCACCTGCACCTGCATGGGGCCGTTTCTGCCCTTGCCGGTAACGTAGACAACCACACCCGCGTCAGAGGTGTACAGCTCGTCGGTGCCCGCGGGGGCAGTCTGCTGCTCTTTGGTGGTGGCGCCAGGGAGAACGCCGCCGAATTGCAGATCCTCAGGCCGGTTGTCCTCAGCCGGGGGATTGATGAGATCCCGGACAAAGTAGCCCGCCTTGTTGACGCCGCTGCACACCGCGCCGGAGGTAATGGTGGCGCCGGTGATGGCATCCACATTATTCCCCACCTGCGTCGGAATGGTCAGGCCCGCGAACTGGTCGGTAAACGCCGGCTCCTTGGATTTCGCGCCCAAGCCGGGGGTTTCCGAGAATTTCGCGCCGCCCACACTGATGCCGGTGATGGTGCCCTCCAGATCCATGCCTACATGGATTTCCACCGGGCCGCCAAAGCCGGTGACGGTCACCTGTGTCACATAGCCGATCTGGCTGCCGTTTTGCATCGCCGTGTAGCAGCCGTCTACGGTGCTTCCCTCAGGAAGCGCAATTTCCTCAAAGGCATCCGCCCCGGGGAAGCAGGCATAGCGGGAAGCATTGGCTGCCTCCAATGCTCTTTGGGCGATAGGACCCTTGGTAATGCTGTTGACAACGCCCAGCATGCCGCCCACTGCAACGCAGATGATAGCAAGTCTGAGCCACGCCGGAATGCGAAGTTTCAAGAGAAACCACCCCTTCTTCCTTTCATTACAGTTACCAATAAAATATGCAACATTTGACAACTGTAGTATACAAAATCAATGCTTATTTGTCAATATTTTCTAATTGCGAAAAGAAACGAAGTGAATTGATTGTCAGCCCAAAATTGCTTTCAGATCCTGCTCCGGGGTGGTAGTGGGGTGAATGTCAAAGTTCTCCACCAGATACGCCGCCACATTTGCCGAAAGGAACGCGGGCAGCGTGGGGCCGAGGTAGATATTCTTAATTCCCAGATGCAGCAGCGTCAGCAGGATGCACACCGCCTTCTGCTCGTACCAGGACAGCACCAGCGTCAGGGGCAGGTCATTGACGCCGCAGCCAAAGGCCTCCGCCAACGCCACGGCAACCTTGATGGCACTGTAGGCATCGTTGCACTGACCCATGTCCATGATCCGGGGCAGACCGCCGATGGTGCCCAGATCCAGATCGTTGAAGCGGTACTTGCCGCAGGCCAGGGTCAGCACGGCGGTATCCGCCGGTGTCTGCTTGACAAACGCGGTATAGTAATTCCGTCCGGCACGGGCGCCGTCGCAGCCGCCCACCAGGAAAATGTGTTTTAGTGCGCCGGCCTTTACCGCGCCGATGACGGTGTCCGCCACAGACAGTACCGTGTTGTGACCGAAGCCGGTGGTGACGCTTTCGCCGCCGTTGATGCCGGGGAAGGTGCGGTCGGTTTCAAAGCCCCCCAGCTCCAGCGCCTTTTCGATGACAGGGGTGAAGTCCTTTTCCTCCCCAATATGAGTCATGCCGGGGAAGGAGACGACCTCGGTGGTGAACACACGGTCAGCGTAGCTGGCCTTGGGAGGCATCAGGCAGTTTGTGGTGAAGAGAATGGGGGCAGGTAAACCTGCAAATTCCTTTTGCTGGTTCTGCCAGGCTGTGCCGAAATTGCCCTTGAGATGGGTATACTTCTTAAGCGCAGGATAGGCGTGGGCGGGGAGCATTTCTCCGTGGGTGTAGACATTGATACCCTTCCCTTCCGTCTGCTCCAGCAGAAGCTGCAAATCACGCAGGTCGTGCCCGGTGATGACGATAAAGGGGCCTTTCTCCACGGTCAGGGGCACGGTGGTGGGCACGGGGTGACCATAGGTTTCAGTGTTGGCCTTGTCCAGCAGCGCCATGCACTTGAGGTTCACCTGGCCCACCTTCATGACAATAGGCAGCAGCTCCTCCATGCCCCAGTCCTCGCCGATGGCAAACAGGCCCTCATAGAAGAAGCGGTTCACTTCCTCGTCGGTATAGCCCAGCACCATGGCATGGTATGCGTAGGCCGCCATGCCCCGCAGACCGAAGAGAATCAGAGATTTCAGGGAACGGATGTCTTCGTTGGCTTCCCAGAGAAGATTCATGTCGTATTCGTCGGTTCTGCCGCAGGGGGATGCGCAAGTATTGCAATTCGGCGTCAGCGCTGCCTTTTCCCGGCGCACCATGTCAATCTGCCGACGGACGGTTTCTTCATTGAAATTCACATTGGTCAGGGTGGTGAACAGCCCTTCGATGACTGCCCGATGGGTGGACGCGGTGGGTTCGTTCGTATCCGCTGCCCGGGCAAGACCGATTAACGCCCCGGTGAGCTGATCCTGCCGCTTGGCAACTTCGGCACTTTTTCCGCATACTCCAGCCTTCCCGACACAGCCGGTGCATCCGGCAGTCTGCTCGCACTGATAACAAAACATGGAATGATTCATAGTCTTTCCTCCAATTATCTTGACTTTACATCAACAGCTTACTATACTGGCGAAAGAAAGTATGTTAGATTTCCAACAAAGGAGTCGATTATGGAAGAATATTTTGATATTTTGTCTCAATGTTCCCTTTTTTCTGGGATTTCCCGGCAGGAAATGGGGCTGATGCTGAACTGTCTGGGCGGAAAAATCACCTGCATCGCAAAAGGCAAGCCGGTGTTTCTGGAGGGCGATCCCGCAGAATTTGTGGGCGTGGTGCTGTCCGGCCAGGTGCAGATCGTCCGGACGGACTATTATGGAAACCGAAGCGTACTGACAGTGGTCTCCCCCGGCGGGCTGTTTGCAGAGGCCTTCGCCTGTGCTGGTGTGGAGGCCCTGCCGGTGAGTGCTATGGCCCTGCAAGCCAGTACCGTGCTGCTGCTGGACTGCAAACGGGTACTGACGGGCTGCTCCAACGCCTGCCCCTTCCACA
>CAMAKJ010000185.1 GCA_945836055.1 uncultured Clostridia bacterium
AAGAAAAAGGACCTGGCTAAGGAACTGGGCGTCAGCCGTACCACTCTGTGGCGGATGACTAAGCGGCAGGAGGCTGCCGGACGCTCCGGCCAGGACGACCCCAAGTAATGATGCCCCGGACGGCATCAGGAGAGCTTCTATGATACAAACGATTTTGACACTGGCACTGAGCGCTGCTGCCGGATATGTTCTTTACCGAAAGCGTGTCCCTGCCGGGATGCTGATCGGCGCGGTCATCGCGTCAGCGGTGCTGACTGCCGTGTTCCACGCAGGCCACATCCCAAGCGCAGCAAAAAATATTGCCCAGGTGATCGCGGGCACCTTCATCGGCTGCTCTGCCCGGCGGGAGGATTTCCGCCAACTGCGGACTTTTTGGAAACCGGTGCTGATGATCACCTGTTCTCTGCTGGTGGTGAATATTGCCATTGGTTTCCTATTGCGCCTGGCCGGATATTCCGACCTGCTGACCTGCCTGGTCTGTGCCATTCCCGGCGGTATCGCGGAAACCACCCTCATCGCCTCGGATTTCGGCGCCGATCCCTCCAAGGTCTTGCTGGTCCATTTCTGCCGCCTGATCGTTGGCCTGATGGTCTTTCCCCTGGTGGTGGACCGCTTCACTCCGCCCATGCCGGAGACGCCCTCGATGGAGCGGGAGACCGCCGCTGAGACGCCGGACCCCAGGCGCAATACCTTGCGCCTGCTGGCGGCTCTGGCCGTTGCCACCCTCTGTGCCTGGGGAGGCAGTCTGCTGCATATCCCGGCGGCTCCGGTGCTCTGTTCCCTTCTAAGCACCTTTCTAATGAACATCGGCGGCTTTACCATCCGCTTTCCCCACTGGCTGCGCCGCGTGGCCCAGGTCCTCTCCGGCGCCTATATCGGCTGCCTGCTGGACCCATCCCGATTTGGCTCTCCCGTCACCGTTGCGTGGGCTGTCCTGATCACCACTGCCGTGCTGCTGGTCAACGCCGCTGTATTTGGCAAATGGATGGAGAAACTGTTCGGCGTTCCCGTGCGGGAGGGAATGCTGATGCTGACCCCTGCCGGGGCCTCGGATATGGCGTTGATCTCCACGGACATCGGCGTCAGCAGCCCCCGGCTGATTCTGGTGCAGATCTATCGGCTTATCATTGCCACAGCTATTTTTCCGCAAATTTGCCTGCTGGTCAGCGGCCTGTTTACATAAAAATGATACGCGCCCCGGGCTGAAAGCCCGGGGCGCTGCTGTATGGGGAGAGGTGCGTTTTGGAACTTGACACCTCTTTCATAACAGCACAAAAAACGACTTATTTTTCGTCATATATGACAGTTGAAAACGGGCCCGGCACAAATTATACTGAATTTAGAAAAGTGTATTTTAAGGCGAAAATGTTTCGCTTTTCTTTTTACAACGATTTCGTGCACGTTCACGGAGATGCGCACGCCGCACTGCGCGATTGAGAGAAGGGAGGAGAGACCCACGACCACCATTGAGACGATTGCCGAAAAAGCGGGCGTATCCCGGGGGACCGTGGACCGCGTCCTCCACAACCGGGGGCAGGTCAAGCCGGAGACGGCGGAAAAAGTCCGGGCCGTTATGGCGGAGATGGATTTCCAGCCCAACGCTCTGGGCCGGGCCTTCTATCTCTCCCGCAAAAAGAACAAGATCGGCGTCTTGGTCTCCTTCCGTGAGCCGGACTTTCAAGCCCAGGTCATGCAGGGCGTCAACAGCGGCATTGCCTATGCCAAGCAACACGGTGTGGAGACGCTGACAGAATTTGCGCCGCCTGGTGATCCTGACGCCTATCTGGCGGCGCTGGAGCGGCTGCTGGACAGCGGCGTGCAGGGACTGGCCCTGCGTGGTATCGCGTCAGAGGCAGTCAATGCCCGCCTGCGGGAGCTCTCAAAGGAGCAGCTTCCTATCATCACGTATAACCAGGACATTGAAAGCGATTTACGCAGTTGCTTCGTGGGCCAGGATTCCTATAAGAGTGGTTCCTGCGCCGCGTTTTTGATGCAGCAGATCTCACCGAAACAGGGCTGTACCCTGATCGTCGGCGTGGACAGGCTCCATCAATCCAGCGAGGAGCGGATCCGGGGCTTTACCGGCCATTTCAAATCTTGCGCTGACAGCGAGATGGATGTATCCCATGTGATCTATGGCGGCGGTGACCACGATTTGGTTTACCGCCTGACACGGGGGAAACTGACGGAACACCCGGAACTGACAGGCATTTTCGTCAGCGGCGCAGGCCTGAGCGGCGCCGCCCAGGCGGTGGACGATGCCGGACTTTCCGGAAAGGTCAAGATCGTAGGCTTCGACGTCACTGACTCCAATGTGGCCTTCATGAAAAGGGGGACTGTTCAGTTCCTTATTGATCAGGGACCCTATCTGCAGGGCTACCAATCCATCCAGCTTCTGACAGACGCTATTTTTCAGGACTGGCCGGTGGAGACCTCGTATTACGACACGGGCATCCAGATCAAGAATCTGTATAACTGCTGATATTTATTTTGGCCGCCGCCCCCGGCGGGGGCCGTACAGGAGGAGAAGAGATATGGAAACCATCACCAACCTCATCAAAGACACCCCCATTCCCCGCATGGTCAAGGTCCGCCAGAACTTTGACAAGACCTGCATCCCTGAAAGCGACATCCCCGGCGTCATCATCAAAGAGCTGGACCGCCCCGAGATCGGCGGCAAGATCCAGCCCGGCCAGAAGATCGCCATCACCTGCGGCAGCCGCGGCATCAACCACAACGCCCTGATGGCCCGGACCATCGTGGACTTCGTCAAGTCCAAGGGCGCCGAGCCCTACATCGTGGCCGCCATGGGCAGCCACGGCGGCGCCACCGCCGAGGGTCAGACCCAAATTCTCAAGGACTACGGCATTACCGAGGAGGCCATGGGCTGCCCCGTCAAGAGCTCCATGGAGACGGTCCAGATCGGCATCTCCGGCGTCCGTCACCAGCCGGTGTTTATCGACAAGAACGCCTCCGAGGCGGACGGCATCATCCTCTTCAACCGCATCAAGCCCCACACCTCCTTCCG
>CAMAKJ010000186.1 GCA_945836055.1 uncultured Clostridia bacterium
TTCGGGGTCCTTTTATCATCTCACCCCGTCTTCGTCGGGGTAGTCCGCTTTGTACTGCTCCCAAACCTCCATCTGGTCCTTCCTGTACAGGCCCCGGCGCACCAGCTTTTTGATGATGTCGTAGATCACCGCGAACAGCGGCACGCCGACAATCATGCCCACGATGCCCCACAGGCCGCCGAAGAGGATGATGGTGAACAGCACCCAGAAGCTGGACAGACCCGTGCGATCCCCCAGAATCTTAGGGCCGATGACATTGCCGTCCAGCTGCTGCAGCAGAAGAACGAAAATCAGAAACCACAGCGCTTTGATGGGACTTTCCATCAAAATCAGCAGTGTGGAGGGCACCGCGCCGATAAAGGGGCCAAAGAAGGGAATAATGTTGGTAATTCCCACAATGGCGGACACCAGCAGGGCGTTGGGGAACCGGAAGATTACGCAGCCCACATAGCACAGCACACCCATGATGGCAGAGTCCAGAATCTTACCGTCGATGAAGCCGCCGAACATCCGGTCAACAAAGGAAACCTCGGACAGAAACAGCTCCGCCCATTTGGGCTTCAGCACGCTTCGGACAATCAGCACGCTCTGCCGGGCGAATTTCTTCCGGCTGGACAGCAGATACACCGAGACAATCAGGCCGATCAGAAGATTGTAAAGGAACATCAAAACCTTCCACACGCTGGTTCCCACACCGGTGACAATGCTGAGAACGCTGGATATGTACGGCTCCAGGGTATTATTCGTCCAGTTCTGCAGCTCCGTATTCACCGTGTTGTAAATGGTATTGAAGAGGGAAACCAGCCGCTCATTCTCCCCAAAGGTGGATACCGCCCAGGAATAAAGCTGCGCCATCTTCCCGGGCAGACTGAGCCAGAGGTTGCGGATGCTGTCAAAAAGCTGAGGGGCAATCATGATAATCATGGCATACACAATCAGAATGCCGGAAACCAGGCTCAGCAGCACCGCCAGGCCGTTGGCCATTTTCTTCAGCTTTTTCGGCAGGTGATTCTGAAAAAAGCGCTCATAAGAATTGCACATTGGCCGCAGAAGGTAAGCCACTACGCCGCCGTAAATGAAGGGCGCCAGGATATCCTCCAGCTTGCGGAACGCATCCCCAACACCCTGGAACCGGTATACAACAAAGAACAAAACGATGCTCAGGCCCACAGCGCCGAAAATGGACAGCATCAGATAAAGATACCGCCTTTTGTAGGGATCCTTCACTTCTATCACCCCCGGAAAAGTTTCATGGCAAGTATACCAGCATTCAGCCCTGGCAGTATGAACAAATTGTGAACATTGACGGTCTTTTTCCGCAGGCGCAGGGGAAAAGTTTACAAAAAACTAACGGCTGCGCCGCCGTGCCGGACTTGCCATTTTTCCGGGATTGGGATATAATAAGAATAATAATTCCAAAATGAGGGATGCTTATGTTTTCCACCAAGCCCCGCTGCCGCTACCGCTGCGATCAGCTGGCAGAGGTGATCTGTCAGCTGCGGTTCCCGGAAATTCTGGCCATCTCCGCCAAGCCACCTGTGGATTTTCAGGAGGCCATCCGGGAGGCATTTCCCCAGTTTTCCCAGCGCATGGAGTCCCCCGCGCCGAAGCTCTCCGGCGTCCCCGGAAATATAACCCTGCAAAACCAGCCGGCCACGGTCAATTACCAGTTTGCCACCGCCGACGGCGTGTGGCGGGTAAATCTGACCGGCAAATTCATTTCCCTGAGCTGTTCACGCTATTCCGGCTGGGAGGACTTTGCCCAGAAGCTGGATCAGCCTCTGGCCGCATTCATTAAAATCTATAAGCCCGCCTATTTTGAGCGGGTGGGCCTGCGGTATCTGAACTTCATCTCCCGAAAAGGGCTGGATTTGGAGGGCGTTCCCTTCTCCGAACTGATTGCCCCCTGCTACTTAGGCCCGCTGATGGAGCCGGATGTCACCGAAACCGCCGCCAGCCGGTGCAGCGTGGACGCGGAAATGTCCATCCGGGGCGGCTGCCGGGTGAAGCTCCATGCGGGGCCGGGTCTGGTGAAGAAAAACGGCCAGGATGACAAGGAGGTCAAGTTCATCTTCGATCAGGATCTGTTCATGCCCGGTCAGCTTCCCCTGAACCTGGCGGTGGGCGCCCTGCAGACCCTCCACGCCCAGGCCGACGCCATTTTCCGGGGCGCCATCACCGACAGGCTCCACAGAGCCATGGAGCCGGAAAACATATAGGGCAACACCGCACAATGGGAACTGCGGGCTTCGGCGGATCTTTTGCCCCATTATGCGGTGCTGCCATAGAACCCATTCCGAATTCTCTCAGGAGGTAACCATATGATGCCCTACTATTATTTCGACTGGACGTATGTCGTCCTGGTGCTGCCCTGCGTGCTGCTTTCCCTGTGGGCCAGCGGCAATGTCAATTCCACCTTCCGCAAATACTCCAAGCAGTATTCCTCCCGTCGGATCACCGGCGCGGAGGCCGCCCGGCGGGTGCTGGCCGCCAACGGTGTTTACGGCGTGCGCATCGAGCGGATCAGCGGCAATCTGACCGACCACTACGACCCCAGAACCAACGTCATCCGCCTGTCCGACGGGGTGTACAGCAACACCTCTACCGCCGCCATCGGCGTAGCCTGCCATGAAGCCGGTCACGCGGTGCAGTACGCCCAGAGCTACGCCCCCATAAAGCTCCGGGCGGCGATTATTCCCATCACGAACATTGGCTCCAAGCTGGCCATGCCCCTGATTCTCATCGGTCTGCTGCTGTCCTTCGCTGCGGAAGCTTCCTATTTCTTCGTGTATCTGGGCATCGCCTGCTTCGGGCTTTCCCTGGTGTTCCAGCTGGTGACCCTGCCTGTGGAGTTCAACGCCAGCCACCGGGCCCTTGTAGCCATCGACGAAAACGGGCTTTTGACAGAAGAGGAACAGAGAGGCGCACGGAAGACCCTCACCGCCGCCGCCCTGACCTATGTCGCCGCCACCGCCGTGTCCCTGGCCCAGCTTCTGCGGCTGCTGACCATCTTCGG
>CAMAKJ010000187.1 GCA_945836055.1 uncultured Clostridia bacterium
TCGCAGACCATATCCGCCCGCATCCGGGTCAGCTCGCCCTCCGGGCGGTTGGGGAAATTCCGGTAGAGGTATTCCGCCACCAGCATTCCCAGCACGCTGTCCCCCAAAAACTCCAGCCGCTCGTTGCTGAGCAGGCCGTTGTGCCACCGTTCGTTGGCGTAGGAGGAATGGGTCAGGGCGTTCTGCAGCAGGGAGATGTTGGAGAAATGATAGCCGATAGCGGCTTCCAGATCCTTAATCATTCTGCGTCATCCCTTCCTTCGCCGCAGCCAGACGCTGCAGCTCCGCCTCCAGCTCCCCGGAAATGTCCGCCGAGGCGGTGTCGGCAGCCTGTTTCACGGCATTGCGGAAGGCCAGAGCGTCAGAGGAGCCGTGGGCCTTGATAACCGGCTTGCGGATTCCCAGGAAGGGCGTGCCGCCGATTTCCCGGTAGTCAAGCAGCTTCATCATGTCCTTGACCCCGGAGGCGCACAGCAGATACCCCAGCTTGCTAAGTACGTTCCTTTTGAACATTTTCTTCATCATGCTGCCCATAAACATGGCGGTGCCCTCGATGGATTTCAGCAGCACATTGCCGGCAAAGCCGTCGCAGACGATCACGTCCACCGCGCCCAGGGGCACATCCCGGGCTTCCACATTGCCCACGAAGTTCACCAGGCCCTGCTGAGACGCTTCCTTCAGTAAAGTATATGCCTGCTTCTGCAGTTCGGTGCCCTTGCTGTCCTCGGTGCCGATGTTCAGAAGGCCAACTCTGGGATTTTCCACCCCCAGCTGCTTTTTGGCGTAGAGAGAGCCTACCAGGCCGAACTGCAGCAGAAATTCCGGGGTGCATTCGGCGTTGGCGCCGCAGTCCACAATCACGGTCTTGCCGCTGGCCTTGTTGGGCATGGCGGGGCCCATGGCGGCACGGCGGATGCCCTTGACCCGCTTGACCAGCAGCGTCGCGCCGGTAAGCAGCGCACCGGTGGAACCGGCGGAGACGAAAGCGTCTCCCTGGCCGTCCGCCAGCATTTTCAGTCCCACAACCATGGAAGAATTCTTCCGCTTGTGGATCACGGAGGCTGGGTCGTCGTGCATGTCCACCACGTCGTCGGCGTTGGCAATGTCCACGCCTTCGGGCAGATTCTCAATGCCGTGCTTTTTCAGCACCGCCAGGATTTCCTCACCCCGGCCCACCAGGGTGATTTCGGTGCCAAAGTCCCTGGCTGCTTCCAAAGCGCCCAGAACGGGGGCCTCCGGGGCGTTGTCGCCGCCCATTGCGTCAAGAATAATCTTCAACCGTTCCACCTCTTTCTTTTAGATACCCGACTCCACCAGCGTGTCAATGATATCCAGTGACCGCTGGGAGATGGCGAGATTTTTTTCTGATTTTTTCCGAACTCGTTTTTCCAGCGGCGCGATGATGCTGAAGTTCACATTCATGGGCTGGAAATACTCAATGGCCGCGTCGCTGATATACAGCCCCAAAGCGCCGATGGCGGTTTCCTTGGGGAAGTCCGGCAGCGGCCGGCCCTGTACCTTCGCAGCCATGGCCACCGCGGCCAGATACCCGGAGGCGGTGGACTCCACATACCCCTCCACGCCGGTCATCTGTCCGGCAAAGGCCACCAGCGGGTTGCGCCGGTCGGCATAGTACCGATCCAGCAGCTTCGGCGACTGCAAAAAGGTATTCTGGTGCATGACGCCGTAGCGGACAAATTCCGCGTTGGCCAACGCGGGGATCATGGAAAACACCCGCTTCTGCTCCCCGAATTTCAGATGGGTCTGAAAGCCCACCAGGTTAAACACGCTTTTGGCGGCGTTGTCCTGCCGCAGCTGCACCACGGCGTAGGGCTCCTTCCCCGTTCTGGGGTCCTTCAGTCCCACGGGCTTCATGGGGCCGTAGCGCAGGGTATCCGGCCCGCGGCGGGCCATGACCTCCACGGGCATACACCCTTCAAAGACGTTTTTGTCCTCGAAGCCGTGCACCTCCGCTTCCTCCGCCGTGGTCAGCTCCCGGACAAACTGCTCATACTGCTCTTTGTCCAGGGCACAGTTGAGGTAGTCCGGGGTGCCCCGGTCGTACCGTGACTGCCACCAGGCAAGGGAAGAATCCACGGATTCCGCCGTCACCAGCGGCGCGGCGGCGTCGAAGAAGTGCAGATACCCGGTGTCCCCAAAGTAATGGCCGATAGCCTCACTCAAAGCGTCGGAGGTCAGCGGGCCGGTGGCAATGATCACCGGTGCCTCCGGGATTTCCGTAACTTCTTCGGATATCACGGTGATATTGGGATGATTCCGGATTTTTTCCGTGACCATTTTGGCAAAGCCGCCCCGGTCCACCGCCAGGCAGCCGCCGGCCTCCACCCGGGTGGCCTCGGCACAGGCGAGAATCAGACTGCCGCAGCGACGCAGCTCCTCCTTCAGAAGTCCCACGGCATTTTCCAGCCGGTCGCCCCGGAGGGAGTTGGAGCACACCAGCTCCGCGAAATCCGGGCTGTGGTGGGCGGGGGACATCTTCTTGGGCTTCATTTCGTAAAGCGCCACGTCAATGCCGCGGCACGCCAGCTGCCAGGCAGCTTCGCACCCCGCCAGCCCTGCGCCGACAACTGTTACCTTCATGCCTTGGTCTCCTTCTTTGTAGCGGATTTCTTCGCCGCAGGTTTCTTTGCCGTCGTTTTCTTCGCCGCAGGTTTCTTTGCCGTCGTTTTCTTCGCCGCGGTCTTTTTTGCGGCGGTTTTTTTCGCCGGAGCTGCCGTATCGGCGCTCTCAGCCTCGGCTTTCTTCTTATAGTAGCCCCGCTGGTCCTCCGGGACAAAGCGGGAACAGTTCTCGTTGATGCAGAAGGTCTTCATCCGCCCCTTGCCGGACTTTTTGAACAGGGTCTGTCCGCACTCCGGGCAGTCCTCGGCGGTGGGCAC
>CAMAKJ010000188.1 GCA_945836055.1 uncultured Clostridia bacterium
TTGTCCAAGGTGTTAAAATTCGTCTTTACGTTATTCAATTTACAAGGTACAGCCGTTCGCTTTTCGTTCATATTTGAACCGCATCGAACTTTTATATATTAGCACGTCTTTTTCAGTTTGTCAAGAACTTTTTTCAGGTTTCACAAACTTTTTTCGACGGGCTTTGCTGCGCTCCGGGCTGCCGCCGTTCATCACGCAACTTGGTTATTATACCTCGCAGAGTTCCGCTTGTCAAGGGTTTTTTGCTTTCCCGCAAGTTTTTCTTCGTTTCGGTATGTTTCCCTGCTCACGTGGGCAGGGAAACATATAGTACCATCGAGAGCCGGGTTTGTCAAGCTGCTTTTTACAAAAACCGATGCTGATTTTTGTCGGTTTTCCCTTACGGACGATCGTCTCTGGAGGACAGATTGCTGCTGATTTCCGTGAGGGCGTCACCGGCGTCGATGCTGGTTTCATCCTTCATGGCCAGATCCCCCAGACTGACCATGCCGCAGAGCTTTCCGTTCTCCATCACCGGCAGGCGGCGGATCTGCTCCCTGCCCATCAGGCCGGCGGCGAGGTTCGCCTCCATATCCGGTCTGGCGGAAATGACCTTGGAGGTCATCACGTCACGGACGGCTGTGGATGCAGGCGACCGCCCGGCGGCAAGGCACCGGGTGACGATATCCCGGTCGGTAATCAGACCGCACACCCGTCCGTCGCTGCCGCAGACCGGCAGAGCGCCGATATTATAGCGGTTCAGAGTTCGCGCCGCCACCGCTACGGATTCGTCCGGGTGGATGCGGATAACCGGATTGGACATAACATCCCGTAATTTCATGGAATCTGCCTCCTTTTGGAAGCAGTATGGGCATTTTTCGGGGAAAATATACCGGTGGGCAGAAAAACGGGAGGGCAGCTGCCCTCCCTAGCACATTGTATATTGTAGTTATTCCTTCACCAGCAGTTCCGCGATCTGGATGGCGTTGGTGGCTGCGCCCTTGCGCACCTGGTCGCCGCAGCACCACAGGCACAGTCCCTTGTCGTCGGTGAGGTCGGGACGAATGCGCCCGACAAACACGATGTCCTGATCGGAGGTATCCAGGGGCATGGGGTACTGCTTGTTCTTCAGATCGTCCACCAGACGGCAGCCGGGGGCATTGGCAATGGCCTGCCGGGCCTGCTCCACCGTGACGGGAACGTCAAAATGACAGCTGACGGAAATGGAGTGGCTGCGCACCACGGGAACCCGGACACAGGTGCAGGAAACCTTCAGCTCCGGCAGATGCATGATCTTCCGGCCCTCGTTCTGCATTTTCATTTCCTCGCTGGTGTAGCCCTCAAACTGCTCGCCGCCGATCTGGGGGATCAGGTTGAAGGCAATCTGGTGGGAGAACACCTTTGGCTCGTAGGTCTTGCCCTCCCGGAGGGCTTCCACCTCGTTCATCAGCTCAACAGGGCCGCCCGCGCCGGCGCCGGAAACCGCCTGATAGGTGGAGGCGGTCATGGTGCGGATGGGGGCGATGGCGTTCAGAGCGTTGACTGCAGTGACGGTGATAATGGTGGAGCAGTTGGGGTTGGAGATGATGCCCTTATGCCGCTTCACATCCTCGGGGTTCACCTCGGGCACCACCAGGGGCACCTGGGGATTCAGGCGGAAGGCGGAGGAATTGTCCACAAAGACCGCGCCGGCGGCTACAATGGCCGGGGCAAACTTTTCCGCAATGTCGTTTTCGGCAGCGCCCAGCACAATGTCCACGCCGGTGAAGGCGTCGTCCCGGGCCTCCTGAATGGTCACGTCCTCGCCGTTAAATTTCACGGTCTTGCCCGCGCTCCGGGCAGAGGCCAGGGGAACCAGCTTCCCCACAGGGAACTTCCGCTCCTGCAGAATCTTGATCATTTCCTGTCCCACGGCGCCGGTAGCGCCCAGGACGGCAACAGTGTAGGTTTTCATATACATACCTCCCGAAAGTTTCGGCAGCCGCGCCGCCGGTACGGTGTTGATTCTTATGCCGACTGACTCAAGAGAACGCCGGTTTTTGGATATAGCGGGGGAAATTCAGAATGCTGAATGCAAAAGGAAGGTATCCCCTCCGGGGATCAAATAAAAAGAAGCGATAAAGGAGTATTCCCTCCAGGTAAAAACGCTTGCGTTTGTGCGTGTGTTTGATTCATCCCGAAGGGATACCATCATTCAGCATTTCGCATTCAGCATTTTGCATTATTTCACAAAGCTGTTGTACAGCACCCGGATGGCTTCCTTGAAGTCCTTGTTGTCCACGCCGAAGATGATGTTCAATTCGTCGGGGCCCTGGTTGATCATGCGGATGTTGATACCGCTTTCGCCCAGCGCCTTGAAGATTTTACCGGAAATACCGGGGCGGAAGGCCATCTTCCGGCCGACGGCGGCGACCACGGCGATGTGGTGGTGGACATCCAGGGTGTCGGGCTTTGCTTCCTTCTTGATCTCCGCCATGATGGTGTACAGGTCTTTTTCCACCGCCGCGGTGGGAAGCACCACGGATACGTTGTCAATGCCGTTGGGCACATAGTCCACGGAAATATTATGCTGCTCCAGTACCGACAAGACCTTGCGCAGAACGCCCACCTGATTGCTCATGCCCCGCTTGGTCAGGGAGATGATGGAAAAATCCTTCTTGCCCGTGATGCCGGTGATGAACCGGTCGGGGTCAATGTCGCCGGAGAAGGATGCCTGAATCATGGTTCCGGGAGCGTCGGGGTCGTTGGTGTTGCGGATGTTCACAGGGATATTCTTCTCCCGCACGGGGAAAATGGAATCCTCGTGGAGCACCTGGGCGCCGGAGTAGCTCAGCTCCCGCAGCTCGTCGTAGGTGACCTCAGGGATGGCCTGGGGATCGTCCACGATCCGGGGGTCGGCCATGAGAATGCCGGACA
>CAMAKJ010000189.1 GCA_945836055.1 uncultured Clostridia bacterium
CGGTAGCCTACGCCCAGTTCGTTGATGACGTAGCGGTTGTCACCCGGACGGCAGCCCAGCTTCTTGCGGATGTTCGCCATGTTTACCTGGAGCTTCTTTACGCTGCCGTCGTCCATGCTGCCCCAGATTTCCCGGATGATGGCGGCGTAGGTCAGTACCTTGCCGGTGTGGCGGCTGAGAAGGGCGAGAATGTTGTACTCCGTCTGGGTCAGATGCACCGGCTTGCCTGCTGCCGTCACCTGCCGGCGGTCGTAGTCGATTACCAGATCGTCTACAGTGAACCGGCTGGCTGGAGTGGCCTGGGCGCTGTGACGACCGGAACGCAGCGCCGCCCGCACCCGGGCCAGCAGCTCCGCCGTACCGAAGGGCTTGGTTATGTAGTCGTTGGCCCCCAGGTCCAGGGCAGACACCTTGTCGGCTTCCTCGGTTCTCGCGGACAAAACGATGATGGGCACCGTGCTGAGCTCCCGGGCACGGCGGATAAACTCCGTCCCGTCCAGATCCGGCAGACCCAGATCCAGCACCACCAGGTCCGGAATGTGGGAGGAAAACACCAGCAGCCCCTGGGCGCATCGCTCCGCTGTGAGCACCTGATACCCGTTTGCCTCCAGAATGGCCTGGACGAAGCCCAGAATGCTCCGGTCGTCCTCCACGATCAGTACCTTATATTTGTTGTTCCCCATGATGATCCTCCATTTCCAACCGGAAGCCCACTTCCGTTCCACCCGCCGGGCGCCTTCTCGCCCAGATGTCCCCGCCGTGGGCCTTGATAATGGCGCTGCACACGCTAAGACCGATGCCCATGCTGCTGCGGCTCAGGTCCGTGGGCGCTTCGCTGTCCAGCATTCCCGTGAACAGCTTGGGCAGCTTCTCCTCCGGGATACCGCAGCCGTCGTCCTCCACATGGAAATATGCCCAGCCGTATCTGACTTCCACCCGGAGCCAGAGATTTTTCATGCCCTTGGCATGAAATACCGCGTTTTCCAGCAGATTCATCAGCACCTGGGAAATCAGTATAGCGTCCATGGGAATACTGACAAAGTCGTCGGGAATCTCCAGCTGCACCGTTTGCTCCGGGTAGTGCTTGCGGAACTTCACCAGCACGGTATCGATCAGCTCCTCCAAAACCGTATCGTTTTTGGCGAGCTGCACCCTGTCGGCGTCGATTCGGGTCACGGACAGCAGGTTTTCCACCATCCGCACCAGCCACTGGGCATCACCGCACACGTCGGAGAGCAGCTTCAGGTGATTTTCCCGGTGAATTTCATCGTAATTCTCCAGCATGGCGGAGCAGGCGCCGTAGATGGAGGTCAGAGGCGTGCGCAGGTCGTGGGACACAGCCCGGAGGAGATTGCCCCGCATCCGTTCCTTCTCCGCCTCAGCCTTCATCTGCTCCTGACGTTTGATCTTGGTGGTGAGGGCGCTGGTCATGATAGACACCACCAGCATCACCACGGCGGAGGAAAGGCACTCCGGCCGGATCAGGTTAAATGCCCAGTAGGGGTAGGTAAAGGCAAAATTCACCGCCAGCACGCTGATAAGCGAGGCGATAATCCCCCAGAAGTACCCCTGGGTCCGCCAGGCCACAAGATACACGCCCAGCACGAAAATCATGGGAGTCATGGTCTGGGTATTGAACAGCCGCCGCAGAATCAGGTTCACGGCAAAGGCCAGCACCAGAATCAGAATCATCCGGCAGCAATCCAGAATCACGCTCTTTTTTGACAGCACAGTATTCACCTCCATGCTGCGGGGATGCCCCCGCGGGCAATGCGTGACGAACGTGGTGTGGGGTCGTTACGCCATTGGGCAGTGCCCGGTTCGCTACGCAGCCCATGCAGATTATTTGAAAACGCCTCGTCTTGCCCCCTTATAAACAAGGGGGTCAAGGCGTATCTCAACAAATGACACGTTAAAATGCTGTAATTCAGCATCCCATCCCCCGCCGGACTATTATAGCATTCCCTGCCGGAAAAGCATACCCCCGAATTGGCAAAAATGCGGTAACGAAAGTGGCCTTTTGTATATTCTCACTAAAATTTTACAGACGCCACCCATTGACCGAGGGACATATTTCTGGTATGATAGCCTTAAGCTCAATCGAGGGGAGGTCATATCATGAATTGGGCTGCAATTTCCTGGCTGGTGCTGATGATCGTGTTTCTGATCGTCGAGGCCGCCTGCCCGTTCCATCTGGTTTCCGTGTGGTTCGCGGTGGGTTCTCTTGCCGCGCTGCTGTGCGCCGCCCTGGGAGCGCCCGTCTGGCTGCAGACGACGCTGTTCGTCGTGGTGTCCGGCGGACTGCTGGCGCTGCTGTGGCCCTGGGTCCGGAAATACCTGAAGCCGCAGCTTACATCCACCAACGTGGACGCCGTCATCGGCTCCGTCGGGCGGGTCACCACCGCCATCGACAATGTGGAGGCACAGGGACAGGTGAAGCTGGGCGGCATGGAATGGACGGCCCGGAGCACCTCCGGCGGCCCCATTGCCAAAGGCACCGAAATCCGGGTAGACCGGGTGGAGGGCGTGAAGGTCTTCGTCACCCCGGTGGAGGAGACCGAAAAGGTTTAGAAGAGATTTTTTTGATTGGGAGGTATCATTATGGGTTTTGTCATTCTGGTCATTGTTATTATCGCGTTTATCGTTGTCATTACCAACATCTCCGTGGTTCAGCAGTCCCGGGCCTACGTCATCGAGCGGCTGGGTGCGTTCCACTCCGTGTGGGGTGTGGGCCTCCACTTCAAGGTGCCCTTCATTGACCGCATCGCCCGGAAGGTGAGCCTGAAGGAGCAGGTGCTGGACTATCCGCCCCAGCCTGTCATCACCAAGGACAACGTCACCATGCAGATCGACACCGTTGTCTATTTCCAGATCACCGACCCCAAGCTGTAC
>CAMAKJ010000190.1 GCA_945836055.1 uncultured Clostridia bacterium
CCTTACTCCATGGAGAAGCTCTGCCCCGTGCTGGCGTTTTTCGTCATGGACAGCGAGGAAGCGGTTCTGAATAAATGCATCGAGGTGCTGCGGCATGAGGGCAGCGGCCACACCTTCGCCATTCACGCAACCGACGAGGGGGTGATTCGGCGGTTTGCTCTGAAAATCCCGGTGTCCCGCTTCCTGGTCAACACCCCGGCGGCGCTGGGCGGCATCGGCGCGACCACGGGGCTGTTCCCGGCGCTGACCCTGGGCTGCGGCGCGGTGGGCGGCAGCAGCTCCTCCAACAACATTTCCCCCCTGGATCTCATCAACATCCGCCGGGTGGCGTGGGACATGGAGGATACAAAAAAATCGGCAGCCACGCCAAACGACGAGCTGGTGGAGCTGCTGACGGAGAAGATTCTGCAGAGGTTAGGATAGGCAACCAAAAGCCTTCCCCTCTGGGGAAGGTGGCAGACCGAAGGGTTGACGGATGAGGGAATGCCCGGATACGAATTCGCCGAAACATCTCGACTTTGGGAACGCCGTACCGCACCCTCATCAGTCAAAAATCAAAGATTTTTGCCAGCTTCCCCCAGGGGAAGCCTTGAGAGCCATAGGGAGGCAAACGCATGGAGAATAGGGAACTATCTGCGCTGGCAGAGGCAATCGCGGGGCGGATTTTTGTGGAAATCGAGGCCTCCGGGCGGCATGTGCATGTGACGGCGCAGCAGGCGCGGGACTTATTCGGGCATCCTCTGACCCCCAAACGCCCCCTGTCCCAGCCGGGGCAGTATCTGGCAAACGAGCGGGTCACGGTCATCGGCCCTACTGGGGAGTTCCGGAACGTGGCGGTACTGGGGCCGGAGCGGAAGGAAGCCCAGGTGGAAATCTCCATCACGGACGCCCGGACGCTGGGCATCGACGCCCCTGTCCGGCTGTCCGGAGACGTTTCCGGCAGCCCCGGGTGCGTCATTGTGGGGCAATGCGGCCGTGTGACGCTGCCCCAGGGGGTGATCGCCGCCAAGCGGCATATCCACCTGACCCCGGAGGACGCTGCCCGGTTCGGCGTCCGGGACAAGCAGACGGTGAAGCTGAGAACCTACACTGCCCGGCCTGTGGTCTTTGAGGATGTGGCGGTGCGGGTCAGCCCGGAGTTTGCCTCTTATGTGCATCTGGACTACGACGAGGCCAACGCCTGCGGTTTCCGCAAGGGCGATTTGGGGAGGATCCTGCCATGACCCGGGCGCTGCTGATCGGCCGGGAGCCGGCGGCGGAGCTGGGGTATGCTTACGTGACGGAAGCGCCCTACGACGCGGTGGTCATCGGGTCGCTGAGTCTTTCCCAGCTGCTCCGGTTTCGGGAGGAGCGGGTGCTGTCCGCTCTGGCGGAGGGGAAACCGGTGTACCTCTACACCCCGGGGCTGCCGGAGTCGCCGAAGAACCGGATGCTCTCCGGGAGCCTGGCCTCCGCCCAGCGGGAGCTGAAGAACTGGGGGGTGCTGTTCACCGACGGCGGGAGGAAGAAGCTGATTACGGCGGAGGAAGCCAGGGCGCTCCGTGCCGCCGGGCAGATGCCCAGCCCCGGCGCGGTGCTGACGCCCCTGGCGAAGGAAATTATGGAGGGGACAAAATGAAGGTTGGAAAAGTGGTAGGGGCTATCTGGGCCACCCGCAAGGCGGCGTGCCTGCAGGGGCAGACCTTTCTGGTGGTGGAAAGCGGCGGCGAGAAAATCGTGGCGGCGGATCAGGTGGGCGCGGGACAGGGCGACCGGGTACTGCTGGCCACGGGAACGGTAGCCAGCAAATACTGCATGGACGCCCCGGTGGACGCCGCAGTGGTTGCGATTGTGGACGAAAAATGAATGCTGAGTGCGAAATGCGAAATTAAGGTATTTCCTTCGGAAATAGTTTGAATGATTGTCCGCGAAGCGGACACCTTCATTCTGCATTTTGCATGCAACATTCAGCATTTATACCATCGTCACCGGGAGGAAAGACAATGTCATTTCATGAAATACTCATCGCCGTCATGGCAGGGTTCGCCGTGCTGGGCGCCCTGGACCGGATTCTGGGAAATCACTGGGGACTGGGACAGGAATTTGAAAACGGCATTCTCGCCATGGGCTCTCTGGCCCTGGCCATGGTGGGAATCGTGTCCCTGGCGCCGGTGCTGGCGAATCTGCTGAAGCCGGTGATTGTGCCGGTGTACGGCTTTCTCGGCGCAGATCCTGCCATGTTTGCCGGATCAATTCTCGCCTGTGACATGGGCGGCGGCGCGCTGGCGGTACAGATGACCGACGATCCCCAGGCGGCGATGCTTGGGGGCGTGCTCACCGGCTCCATGCTGGGAGCCACCATCGTATTTACCATTCCCGTCGCCATGGGGATTCTGGAGGAGCGGGACCGGGCCGCTATGGCGAAGGGCATCCTCTGCGGTATCGTGACCATCCCCGTGGGAGTGCTGGCAGGCGGCCTTGCGGCGGGGTTTCCGGTGGGAATGGTACTGCGCAATCTGGTTCCCATTGTCCTCATCGCGGCACTGATTGCCCTGGGCCTGTGGCGGGCGGAAAAAGCTATGGTCAAGGGCTTTGAAGTGTTCGGAAAATTCGTGGTCATTGTGGTGACCATCGGTCTTGCGGCGGCGATTGTGGAGGCGCTGACGGGATACGTTATCATCCCCGGCATGGCCCCCATATCGGAAGGGTTTGCCACCGTGGGCACCATCGCCATTATTCTGGCGGGGGCATTCCCGCTGGTGTTTGTCATCACGAAGCTGCTGCGAAAACCCCTGATGGCGGCGGGCCGGTGGCTGGGAATCAACGACGCGGCAGCGGCGGGACTGATTGCGAGCCTTGCCAACTCCATTGCCGCCTTCGGCATGGTCAAGGACATGAACGAACGGGGCAA
>CAMAKJ010000191.1 GCA_945836055.1 uncultured Clostridia bacterium
CCGAGGCCGGAGTCGAATACGCCGATAGGCCGTGCATCCATGGCCGTTCCTCCTTTTAAAACTGTTCCGGCACGAATCGCACCAGGATTATATATTATACTATGAGGAAGGATTTGTAGCAAGGTAGATTTTAGCTTTTTGCCTTGTTTTTTATATGGAATTTTACCTTTCTTTCTGCTATAATCATGTTAAATAACGATCCATTTCACCTTGGGAGGTGTATAGCCGTGAAAATCGAACTGACGGAGCAGCAGTACCGCTATCTGCTGGATCTGGTGTACATAGGCAACTGGGTGATGAATTCCACCCGGGAGGACGACCGCATCAAGGAGTACGACGAGGTAGAAAGCCTCATCTTCTCCCACTGTCTCCAGCACAAAATGAGCAAGCTGGTGGAGCTGTACCATGGCGAGCTGATCCCCTCCCGGGCCTTTGCCGACGGCGGCATCCACGAGGCCATCGAGAGCTACGAGGATGTGGTGTTTTACGAAATTCTGGCGGAGGAGCTGGCCCTGCGGGACATGGACGGCGAGCCCCTGACCCGGGAGAATTACGGTGCCCTCATGGACCGCATCGACGCATACCTATCTGAATTTGACCAGCACGGAACAGACAACATTTCTGTTGATTTGGACGAATGACTGAGAGAGAAAAGGAGAACGACATGGCTGAAAAATCGAAGGTCTTTTTCGCGGATTTCCGCTGCCCCACCTGGCGGGAGAACCTGCCCCAGAAGCTGGCCCGCCTGATGATGACCGCAGGCTTCGGCGACATCGACATGGAGGACAAATACGTCGCCATCAAGATGCATTTCGGCGAGCCGGGCAACCTGGCTTATCTGCGTCCCAACTGGGCCAAGGTGGTGGCGGATCTGGTCAAGGATAAGGGCGGCAAGCCCTTCCTCACCGACTGCAACACGCTGTATGTCGGCGGCCGGAAGAACGCCCTGGACCACATCGAGTCCGCCTACGTCAACGGCTTCACCCCTTACTCCACCGGCTGCCACATCATCATCGGCGACGGCCTGAAGGGCACCGACGAAGTGGAGGTCCCCGTAGAGGGCGGCGAGTATGTAAAATCCGCCAAGATCGGCCGGGCCATCATGGACGCCGACGTGTTCGTCTCCCTGACCCACTTCAAGGGCCATGAGCAGGCAGGCATGGGCGGCACCCTGAAAAACATCGGCATGGGCTGCGGCTCCCGGGCGGGCAAGATGGAGCAGCACAACTCCGGCAAGCCCTTCGTCAAGCAGAAGAAGTGCGTGGGCTGCCGGGCCTGCGCCAAGATCTGCGCCCACGGCGCGCCCCAGTTCGGCGAGGACGGCAAGGCCACCATCGACACCGACAAGTGCGTGGGCTGCGCCCGGTGCCTGGCCATCTGCCCCAAGGACGCCATCCAATGCATGTACGACGAGGCCCCGGCCATTCTGAACAAGAAGATCGCCGAGTACACCAAGGCCGTGGTGGACGGCCGTCCCTGCTTCCATGTGTCTCTGGTCATGGATGTTTCCCCCAACTGCGACTGCCACAGCGAGAACGACGTGCCCATCGTCCCCAACGTGGGTATGTTCGCCTCCTTCGACCCCGTGGCTCTGGACCAGGCCTGCGCAGACGCGGTGCTGGGCCAGACGGCCATCCCCAACTCCGTGCTGTACGACTCCGAGTGTTTGTGCAACCAGGGCGACTACTTCCAGATGGCCCACCCGGACACCGAGTGGCAGGTCTGCCTGGAGCACGCCGAAAAGCTGGGCCTGGGCACCCGGGCCTACGAGCTGGTCAAAATCTGATGAAAAAGGACTTCCGCGCAAAGTGCGGAAGTCCTTTTTGGGATATACTCTTATGCGAACAGGGCGTTGAAGCTGTTCACCACGTCGTCCGCACCCTCGCTGAGGGCGATGAGCATGACGTAATTGCCGTTGGAGACGATGCGGGAGCCGTTCTTCCAGCCCTCGATGGTCTGGGGATACCAGGCGCCGCCGGGGTTTTCATCGTCGCCCACCTGATAGTTGATACGGGCCTGGAAAATGTCCTTCACCGCCTGCACGTCGGCGGCGTTCTCCACCTCCACCAGGGCCAGCTCGCCCACGGCAGCGGAGATCATGGCGGTGTACACGCCGCACTGCTTCGTCTTGATGGCGGACAGGCCGGGATAGAAGGCGTCCAGCACTTCGCCATCCGCCTGCATCATGGCGGGGCGGTTCTCGCCGGAGGCAAACGTCTCAAAGAAAGCCGCCAGGTCCACGCTCTTGCTCTCCGTGGGCTTTTCAGCAGGCTTCTCAGCGGGTTTCTCCGCGGGCTTTTCAACGGGCTTCTGGACAGGCTTTTCGATGGGCTTGCTCTCCGGCTTCTGGGTGGTGTCGGCAGGCAGGTTCCCGCTCTCCGGCTTTTCCGCCGGTTCCGCGGGCAGGTTTTCCACCGGCGCCGCCGCGTCAGTTTCCGTGCTGCCGTCTGCGTCCTGAGTCTCGCTGACCTCCTCCCCGGCTTCCGGAGTCTCCTGGGGCTGGTCAACGGTGCCGTCCACATCTTCAGCGGCCACTTCCTGTTCCGGCGTCCCGGCGTCATCCTTCTTTCCGCCGCAGGCGGTCAGGGCCGCCAGCATGGACAGGGCCAGCAGCAGGGCAAGCAGTTTCTTTTTCATCTCGTATGTTCTCCTCTTATTTGATTTCTTCTTCCGAAGGGCACCGCCCTTCGCCTCTCGCATTTTTCAGACGGAAATGTCTTCCGAAAAGTTCCCGCTTTTTTCACTTTTTAATTCTCAAATCGTCATTCCCGGAAAGGAGTTCTCCATGAAGCACACCCGCAAAGACCTTCTGGACATTTTTGTTATCGGTTTCGCCCTGTTTTCCATGTTTTTCGGGGC
>CAMAKJ010000192.1 GCA_945836055.1 uncultured Clostridia bacterium
CGGGATTGGATCTGACCAGCCTGGCGGGGCTGCGGTCCCGGGTGCGGGCGAAGGATCTGTTCGAAATGCGGCTGATCTTTGAGCCGGCCACCGTGGCCCTGGCCTGCCTGCGGGCTACGGACGATGAGCTGGCGCAGATCGAGAAAAAGGCCCGGCGGATGGAGCGCATCGCCGCGGAGGGAGGGGACTGGCCTCTGGCGGACCAGGAGTTCCATTGGGCCATCATCAAGGCATCCCACAATGAATATATGCGGCGGCTGTATCCCATCATCAACAGCGCTGTCAATGAGATCCTGCAGATATCCCAGAACCGGCAGCATATGCAGGACATCGCCGTCAGCGACAACCGTCTGATTCTGGATTTCCTGCTGAAGCGGGACGAGGCTGGCGCCCGTCATGCCATGAGCATCCACATGAAACACCTGATCAATACGCTGCAGGACTGAAGACGTTCCGGGGACGGTGCATGGCACCGTCCTCTTTTTATGCGCGCCCTATCATGAAAAGATGCGGTTTGCAAAGAAAATAGTACAGAATGTAAAGGTCAAGTCCCACAGTGACGTGATAGGCATTTCCGGCTACAAGGACAAAATGAACAAAAAGCACAAAAAGAAAATGTGAGAAATAGACATAAAAAATAGAAAAAATTAGAAATCCAGTCTGTAAAATCCACAATTTTTAAGTGGTTATTCACAAATTGTACACAAACTTTAACGAACCCTCTTAACAAAATTGAAAAGAGCGTGTATAATAGCCGTCATAGGTGTGATTTTGCGATTTTACAAAGACGATAGGGGGAAGCCCATGGAAATGACTCTGCAGGAGCGGCTGGAAAAGCTGCTGAATGCCTACTCTTATTATTTTGACATCGAGCGGGATGTTCCTGTGGAGGGCGGCCAATTCCCCGCCACCGCGTTCTACCATTTCCGCGAGGAGAACTACATCGCCACCAAGGCCCATGTTGTCTACGCCACGGAGCAGCACGAATACGTCTACTTTTATGTGACGGAGCATCTGGATGCCCAAACGCTGCGCAACCAGATCGAGTTGTCCCGCAAGGCGGGTCTGGACAAGATCCAGCCCAGCGGCGAGCATATGTTTTCCTTTGTCACGCTGGTGATCCTTGCGGACACCATCGACCCGGAGGCGAAGAAGATCATCCAAAAGACGCGCTTCCGGAAAAACTTTCGGCTGGCACTCCACGGCTGGATGGAGTATCACATAGCAGCAATGGAATGTTCCACGCAGAGCTTCCTTTCCAATCCAGCCGGAAAGGAAGCACGCAAGACCTTGGAAGGGAACTTCGGTCCCGACCCCAAGGCCAAATAAGAAGGGAGAGTATAGTATGAACTCACTCGTTATCCTGCTGATCAGCATCGTCGTGCTGGTCTGCGGCTATCTGTTCTACGGCAGATGGCTGGCTAAGCAGTGGGGCGTCGATCCTTCCAGAGAGACCCCCGCTCACACCATGGCCGATGGCAACGACTACGTCGCCGCTAAGGCGCCCGTCCTGCTGGGCCACCACTTCGCCTCCATCGCAGGCGCCGGCCCCATCAACGGCCCCATTCAGGCCGCTATCTTTGGTTGGCTGCCCGTCCTGCTGTGGATCCTGATCGGCGGCGTCTTCATCGGCTCCACCCACGACTTCGCCGCTCTGTTCTCCTCCATCCGTCATGAGGGCAAGTCCATCGGCCACGTCATCGAGGTCAACATCGGCCGCCGGGGCAAGAAGCTGTTCCTGGTGTTCGCCTATCTGACCCTGCTGCTGGTGGTTGCCGCTTTCGGCTCCATCGTGGTCGGCACTTTCGCCTCCGGCGCCGAGGGCACCGAGGCCTACAATCTGGCCAACGGCCGTACCGCCATGATCTCCATGCTGTTCATCGTGCTGGCGATCGTGTTCGGCTTCCTGGTCTATCGCCGCAATGCTCCTCTGGGCGTGTCCACCGTCATCGGCGTCATCGCTCTGGTGGCCTGCATCGCTCTGGGCTACATGTTCCCCATCCACCTGAGCAAGGGCTTCTGGGAGATCTTCGTTCTGGCTTACATCCTGATCGCCTCCGTTACGCCCGTGTGGATCCTGCTGCAGCCCCGTGACTACCTGAACAGCTTCCTGCTGTACGGCATGATCATTCTGGCTATCGTCGGCGTCGTGGTGGCTCACCCCACCATGAACCTGCCCGCCTTCACCGGCTTCGGCGGCATCAACGGCAACAGCCAGTTGTTCCCCGTCCTGTTCATCACCGTGGCCTGCGGCTCCATTTCCGGCTTCCACTCTCTGGTCGGCTCCGGCACCACTGCCAAGCAGTTGGACAAGGAGAGTGATGCTTTGGCTATCGGCTACGGCGGCATGCTGATCGAATGCGGCCTCGCTGTCATCTCCCTGATCTGCGTGTCCTTCCTGTTCGCTGACGGCGCTCTGCCCTCTGGCACTCCCACTCAGGTGTTTGCCACCGGTATCGCCACCATGCTGGAGAAGGTCGGCCTGCCCTATGACGTCATGTACTCCGTGCTGATCCTGGCCGTCTCCGCTTTCTGCCTGACCTCTCTGGATACCGCCACCCGTCTGGCCCGCTACATGCTGCAGGAGTTCTTCGTGGACGAGGGCGAGGATGTTGCGAACCTGACCGGCTTCAAGAAGGCTGTCTCCAATCCCTTCGTGGCTACCCTCATCACCGTTGTGATCGGCGGCATCCTGATGACCGGCGGTTACAGCCTGATTTGGCCTCTGTTCGGTGCTGCTAACCAGTTGCTGGCTGCTCTGGCTCTGCTGGCCTCCGCTGCTTGGCTGGGCAACATCGGCAAGAACAACAAGATGTTCTACATCCCCATGGTGTTCA
>CAMAKJ010000193.1 GCA_945836055.1 uncultured Clostridia bacterium
TTGCGAAAGTGAGAAGGCGCGGCGCTGTGATGACCCGAAAGTCAGGAAACCTGCCAGCCATTGGTACAGGGCGTTGTTCGCCCAGGCCACGAGGAATTGGCCGTACCGAACACTTACCGCTTTAAGCGGTAGGATTTTGGTATGCGACGAGACCTTCTTCCGGAGAGGTCTCTTTTTCGCATATCTGCTGTCAGTACGCCTTTTTTCGCTTGCCAGACCGAATACTGCCCGATACCGTATTCTGTTCATAAAAATCTATTGTGCGAAGGACACAAGGAGGAAAAAACAATGAACACGAAAAAAGTATGTACCCTGATTGCCATTGTGCTCACAATGGCAATGCTGCTGGCTGCCTGCGGCGGCGCGGCGGAGCCTGCCACGACTCCGACTACTGAGACCACCGCTCCCGCTCCTACGGAGACAACAGCCCCGCCGGAAACCGAAACCGTGGTGGACGATCAGGCGGCTGCGGACGCTGTGGCGGCGCTGATTGACGCGATTTACGTCCAGCAGCGTACCGAGGATACGGATGCCCAGTGCGCGGCAGCCAAGGCAGCCTGGGATGCCCTGACCGATGCCCAGAAGGCACTGGTGGAGGGCGAGGAAGCCTCCCCGGATTACTTTGGCCTGGATACCGGCGATGCCAGCCTGGATGATCCCCGGAACGCCGACGGCATTGGGGAAAAGGAGATTCTGGTGGTGAGCTTCGGAACCTCCTACAACGATAGCCGTGTGGAGGACATCAAGAGCATTGAGGATGCCATTGCCGCCGCGTTCCCCGACTGGTCCGTGCGCCGTGCTTTTACCGCCCAGATCATCATCAACCATGTGCAGGCTCGTGACGGCGAGTTCATCGACAACATGGAGCAGGCGATGGACCGGGCTGTTGCCAACGGTGTGAAGGTGCTGGTTGTGCAGCCCACCCATCTGATGCACGGTGCGGAATATGACGAGATGATGGATGTTCTGGCTGCCTATGAAGATCAGTTTGAGAGCATCACTGTGGCAGAGCCCCTGCTGGGTGAGGTTGGCTCCGATGCCACCGTCATCAATGCCGACAAGGAAGCTGTCGCTCAGGCCGTTGTTGCAGCCGCTGCGGCGGATGCCGGCTTTGCGGATGCGGCGGAGGCTGCCGCTCAGGGAACCGCTTTTGTGCTGATGGGTCACGGCACCGCCCATGTGGCGAAGGTGACCTACAGCCAGATGCAGACCCAGATGCAGACGCTGGGCTATGACAATGTCTTCATTGGCACCGTGGAGGGCGAGCCCGAAGAAACCTCCTGCGAGGCAGTGATCGAGGCCGTAAAAGCAGCGGGCTATACCCATGTGGTGCTGCGGCCTCTGATGGTGGTGGCCGGTGACCACGCCAACAATGACATGGCCGGCGCGGAAGAGGATTCCTGGAAGAGCATGTTCGAAGCAGCCGGATGCTTTGACAGCGTGACAGCCCAGATTGCCGGCCTGGGCAGCATTGAAGCTGTGCAGAATCTGTATATTGCCCATACCAAGGCCGTGATTGACACGCTGAATGGATGATTTCTTTGCCCGGAGGTTTTATCTCCGGGCATTGGGATGTTTCTTTTGAAAGCCGTTCCAACGGGGAAAGGTTTTCAAAAGAAAAATCCAAGGAAAGGATGTATTTACTATGAAAAAAACGATCAAATTTATTTCTGCATTGCTGGCAGTCCTGCTGCTGGCAGGCTGCGCAGCAAAGAATGGGATGACTCCAACAACGGCAGCCACAGAACCGGCGGTGGAAACCACCACGGAAACTACGCAAGCCCCTACGGAAACCCCGGAACCCACAGTCCAGGAAACGGAACCTGCCGTATCCCCGAGAGTCCTCCCGGACGGAGAATACACTGTGGATTTTGATACGGACAGCGGGATGCTCCGGGCCAACGAAGCCTGCAACGGAAAAGGCAAGCTGACGGTGGAAAACGGCGTGCAGACCCTGCATGTGAGTCTGCAATCCAAGAAAATTGTCAATCTCTTCCCGGGCACTGCCGAACAGGCCCAGGAACCCGGGGCGGTTTGGCTGGAGCCTACGGTGGACACGGTGACCTACAGCGACGGCCTCAGCGAAGAGGTGTTTGGCTTTGACATCCCGGTGGCTTCGATGGGAGAGGAATTCGACCTGGCCATCATCGGCACCAAGGGAGTTTGGTATGACCACAAGGTCAGTGTTTTGAACCCCATTCCCCAGGCAGGAAGCTTTCTCTGCGGGGTGGAACTGACCGGCGGCTCCGGCCGGGCCAGCGTCAGCTCTCCTGCGGAGCTCCATTCCGACGGGGAAACGCTGATGGCCACAATCCAGTGGAGCAGCCCGAATTATACTTACATGATTGTAGATGATGTTCAATATGACCCCATTCAGGAGGAGGGCAACTCCACATTTCAGATTCCCGTGACCCTGGATCAGGATATTTCTGTCAGCGCATGTACTGTGGCTATGAGCACGCCCCATCTGGTGGAGTATACGCTGCATTTTGACAGCACTACGCTGACCCGGAGTGGGGAGGAATAAGGAAATGGAATCCAAGATTGCCAGGATTCTGTTTGCCGGAACCAACAGCGGCTGCGGCAAAACCACCGTCACCTGCGCGGTGCTGCAGGCACTGGTGAACCGGGGACTGCGGGTGGGCGCCTTCAAATGCGGCCCGGATTACATCGACCCTATGTTTCACAGCCGGATCATAGGGGCAAAGGCTGCCAATCTGGATTCTTATTTCTTTGATGACAACACCCTGCGGTTCCTGCTGGCCCAAAACGGAGCTGACCGGGACATCAGTATTGTGGAGGGGGTCATGGGCT
>CAMAKJ010000194.1 GCA_945836055.1 uncultured Clostridia bacterium
GATCCGTGACCTTCAGCAGCAGATTGCGGCCGTCGGCTCTGTCCTTTGGATAAATTTTCAGAATTTCCACAGAATAATCCCGGGGCGTATCGCTTTCCACCGTGGAGCGGATGGCGGCCCTTCCGGTGTGCACCTCCTCACAGGTTGCCACCGGCAGCGGCTCGCCCTTCCAGCCCTGCTTCGTCACACCGAATACCCCCTGAGGCGTGTTCCGCAAAAGCGTACCGATGGCGTTGGCGGGGTCGGCCGTTCCCTTCAGCTGGCCGGGTTCGCCGCATTTTCCTCTTTTCACCGAGAGAACCGCCGCGTCGTAGGCATTGCCGCTTTTCATATTCAGAAGTCCGCCGCCCGTTTCGCTGACGCCGTGGCCCAAAGCGCCGAATTTCCCGGTGTCCGGGTCATAAAATGTGACGGTGCCGATGCCCGCGATGCCCTGGCGAAGGTAAACTCCCAGCCGTGGGCCGTCGGCGCTTTCCCGGGTGGGAACGGTGACGGTGCAGCGCCGGCTGCCCCGGCGCAGGGTCAGCTCCGCGTCGCCGTCACAGGTTTCCAGCGCCCGGCGGACATCCTCGGGACAGCCGATGGCGGTTTCATCAATTTGGATTATTTCGTCGCCGATTTTCAGTCCCGCAGCCTTAGCGTCCGCCCCCAGCACATCGTCAAAGGCCGCAACCGTAACGCTGCCGTCACGAAGCTGCAGCCCCACGACCTTTCCCACGGGAATCAGCAGTTCGGCTGCCCGGGCGCGCACAGGAAGCAGCGCGAAAACAACCAGCAATGCTGCCAGACAATTCCATAGTCGTTTCATATTTTTCAGCCCTCCTCTTTTTTTGCCTGCGCTTTTAATATGACCCAGGCAGAGGAACATAACCGCTGAAAATGTCGAAAAAACAGGAAGAGAACAGCATTTAGGGGGCTATTTTCCATTTGACAAATTGTAATTTGCGCACCTAACGTGATCGGCCTACAGCCGATGCAATGCTGCACATTGCGAGGAACGGATTGCCACGCCAGTGTGAGCACTGGCTCGCAATGACATACTGCTGCAATGTGTTGCTGCGTTAGAATAGAGGGGAAATGGAAAACAATGTCATTTCGAACCAGCCCTCAGGCTGGTGTGGCAATCCGTTTTCCTCGGCATTCGCCCCTGGGGGAAGCCTTGGGCATCCTTATTTTGTACTGCCTATTGACAAAGTAGGTAGGTGATGGTATATTACCCATAGTTTTAATAGGTAAATACCTTTGGAGGAATGAGCAATGCAAGTTTACGCTGACAGCGCGGCAACCACGGCCATGAGCCAGACGGCGATCAACGCCATGCTGCCCTATTTTGACAAAATTTACGGCAACCCCTCCAGCCTGCACTCCGTGGGCCAGCGGGCCAGGGAGGCGCTGGACGCCGCCCGGGAAACCGTGGCCCAGTGCCTGGGCTGCGAGCCGAGGGAGATCATCTTCACCTCCGGCGGCAGCGAGGCCGACAACCAGGCCATCATCTCCGCCGCCCGCTGGGGAGAAAAGAAGGGCAAAAAACACATCATTACCACCGCCTTTGAGCACCACGCCGTGCTCCACACCCTGGCGAAGCTGGAAAAGGAGGGCTTTGAGGTCACCTATCTGGACGTCCGGGAGGGACACAACGTCACCGCCCAGCAGGTGAAGGACGCCATCCGCCCCGACACCTGCCTGGTCACCACCATGTACGCCAACAATGAGATCGGCTCCGTTCTTCCCATCCCGGAAATCGGCGCCGTCTGCAAGGAAGCGGGGGTTCCCTTCCACACCGACGCGGTTCAGGCGGCGGGACACCTGCACATTAACGTCAAGGAGCAGAATATCGATATGCTCAGCCTGTCCGCCCACAAGTTCCACGGCCCCAAGGGCGTTGGCGCGCTGTACGTCCGCAAGGGCTTCCCCCTGGTGAACGTCATTGAGGGAGGCGCTCAGGAGCGGGGCAAGCGTGCCGGTACGGAGAACCTGCCCGGCATCTGCGGTATGGCCGCGGCCCTGAAGGAGGCCTGCGATCATATCGACGAGAATATGCCCCGGGTAGCCGCCATGCGGGACCGGCTTATTGCAGGGCTGTCCAAAATCCCCCACAGCGCGGTGAACGGCGATTTGACGCACCGTCTGCCCGGCAACGTCAGCTTCTGCTTTGAGGGCATTGAGGGCGAGAGCCTGCTGCTTCTGCTGGACGCCAAGGGCGTGTGCGCCTCTTCCGGCTCCGCCTGCACCTCCGGCAGCCTTGACCCCAGCCACGTACTGCTGGCCATCGGCCGGGTGCATGACGTGGCTCACGGCTCTCTGCGGCTTTCCCTCAGCGAGTACAACACCGACGAAGAAATCGACCACATTCTGGAAGTGGTTCCCGAGGTGGTTCAGTATCTGCGGAACATGAGTCCCGTGTGGCGGGATCTGCAGACCGGCAAGCGGCAGTATATTCTGTAAATTGGAATCGATTAAGATAAGGAGAACGAATTATGGCACTGTACAGCGAAAAAGTCATGGATCATTTTCAGCATCCCCGGAACGTGGGCGTGATTGAGGACGCCAACGGTATCGGCGAGGTGGGCAACGCCAAGTGCGGCGACATTATGAAGATTTATCTGAAAATCGAGGACGACATCATTAAGGATGTGAAGTTTGAGACCTTCGGCTGCGGCTCCGCCATCGCGTCGAGTTCCATGGCCACCGAGATGATCAAGGGCAAGTCCATCCACGAGGCCATGGCGCTGACCAACAAGGCCGTGGCCGAGGCTCTGGACGGCCTGCCC
>CAMAKJ010000195.1 GCA_945836055.1 uncultured Clostridia bacterium
CAGGAGATCGGCATGACCAACTGCCGAATGAGCGACATCTCTCAGTATGAGGACATCAACACCATCGACCAGTATCAGGTGGCCCTCCGGGCCGGATGTACCGAAGTGGAAGCGCTGGAGGCCTGCTACCTCCACAGCCGGGATAACGCCCGAACCCCCATGCAATGGTCTGACACCCCCAACGGCGGCTTCACCACCGGCAAGCCCTGGTTCATGGTGAATCCCAATTACCGGGACATCAACGCCGCGGAGCAGGCGGGCCGCCCGGATTCCCTGCTGAACTACTACAAGCGGCTCATCGCCCTGCGGAAGTCCGACGCCTATGCGGATACCTTTACTTACGGCGACTTCGTTCCTGCCTATGAGACGGAGCCGGGTATCCTGGCCTACCTGCGAAAAGGAGAGGGCCAGACTATCCTGGTGGCGGGTAACTACGGCGAAACTGCCCGTACCCTGCCGTTGGACGGCCCCGTGAGACAGATGCTGCTGACCAATACCGGCAGAGGGGCGGAACTACTGGCACAGGCAAGGAGCGAGGGACACATCACCCTGGAAAGCTGCGAAAGCGCCGTGGTTCTGCTTTAAATCCAGCGCAGGAAGTTCTTTTGCGGGACGGCTTCCATCGTCCGCGAAATGTGCCTCATGTTCTCCTGCAACAAAACATCCTCCCCGACCCGGGGAGGATGCTGCTTTACTCGTTCTCGCTTTCGGATTCCAGCAAGGCGGCAGGTTCTTTTCGGATGATATTTTTGACAGCCTCCCGGGTCTTGTCCTCCGCGCCAAAGAGCAGAAAACAGACAATCAGCGACCAGGAAGCAAAGCCGCCCAGCAGAGAATCCGGAAAACCGAATACCACGGCAATGATAATACCGAAGAGGGAAAACGCCAGGAGGTAGGAAACCAACACGCCAATCCAATATATGGAGGATTTTAGCTTTTTCACGGGGCACTCCTTTCTTCACACTCTGGTTTCGGAGAACATGCGGGACTTCACTGATTCTTTCCGCTTTCTGCTTGCTGGAGACTGTTTCGGCGCTTGTTCTTTCCCGCCAAATGCACGTCAGTTCCGACGCTTTTGACAGATGCAATTCATTCTATGATGCCACTTTCCACTGAGTACCGTTTGGAAATCGTAAAACAATCAAGCTCTTTTGGCTTACAGGCGGCGCGTGGCCGAGATTCTGCTTGCCCGCGCCGCCGGATGCGGATATGATAGGATACAAGAGAAAGAAGGGATCATATGCTGCTGAACAACGAGACTGTGCGCAAAGCGCTGGATGAGATCCGGGCGCTGGACGAGACCACCACCCGGGAAACGCTGACCCTGTGCCAGATCCCCGCCCCCTCCCATCAGGAGCGGGAAAAAGCGGAATACATCCTGAAGCTGTTCCGGGAGATCGGGCTGCTGGACGTCCATATGGACGAGGTGTGGAACGTGCTGGGCCGGTGGCCCGGCACCGGCGGAGGCCCCACCGTCATGCTGGCCGCCCACACGGACACGGTGTTCCCCATGGAGACCGACGTCACCGTCCGGAAGGAGGGCAGCCGCTACTACTGCCCCGGCATCAATGACGACACCCACGCCGTGGCCGAGATCATGGCCGTGGCGAAGGCCATGGTGAAGCATGATCTGCACGCCAAGGGCGACATTCTCTTCTGCGCCAACGTCTGCGAGGAGGGCCTGGGCGACCTGAAGGGCGTCAAGCACATCTTCGGGCACGAAAATGATATCGACGCCTTCGTGTCCGTGGATAATCCCGTCACCGGCGGCGTGGTCTATACCGCCACCGGCAGCCGCCGGTATCAGGTGACCTTTACCGGCAGCGGCGGCCACAGCTTTTCCGACTTCGGCCTGCCAAACCCCATTCACGCCATGGGTCGGGCCATCGCCGCCATCTCCGAATTCCAGGTGCCAGACCTGCCCAAAACCACGTTCAACGTGGGCGTGGTCAACGGCGGCACCTCCGTGAACACCATCGCAAGCTCCGCTTCCTTGCTGATGGACATCCGCTCCGACAGTGACAGCGAGCTGGAGCGGCTGACGGAGGAATTTCGGCGGGCCATCGACCAGGCGGTGGAAGATGAGAACCGCCGCTGGGGGGCGGATCAGCCGCCTGTAAAGGCAGAGGTGGAGGTGAAGGGCATCCGCCCCGCGGGCACCCAGTCCCCGGACTGCCCCATCGTCACCGCCGCCTTTGAAGCCGCCCGGATGCTGGGTATCCAGCCGGAGCTGCGCCATGAGAGCAGCACCGACGCCAACATCCCCATCAGCATGGGCATCCCCGCCATTGCGGTGGGTCGGGGCGGCCGGGAGGGCGGCATCCACACGACCCACGAATGGTTCGAGCCGGTGGAGGCCTGGCTGGGCCCCCAGCGGGATTTGCTCCTGGTCCTGCTGCTGGCGGGACTGGAGGGCTGCGTGGAGCCTGCTGTCACACGGCCTTCTGGGAAACCGGCAGTTCCAGTCCCCTGAATGCAAGTCTTGCAGAACAAATATGCTCCCCCAATAGAAGGTAAGCCCTTCTATTGGGGGAGCATTGCATAATAGCAATTTTCCGGGTGATTCGGGTTTATCCGGGCACAGGGTTATTCCTCACGATTCGCACTGGCGGAATAATGCACATGGAGCAGCTCGTGAGACCGTTCGCCCAGGTGATTTAACAGTTCGGAAGCGATGGGGTTGCTCTCGGAGCGCTTGATGAGCGCGTTGCGGTCCGCCTCGTACAAGC
>CAMAKJ010000196.1 GCA_945836055.1 uncultured Clostridia bacterium
CTCCGCAGTAAATCACCAGCCCGCCGAAGGTGGCAAGCCCCTTGCCGCCCCGGAAGTGGTGGAAAACCGGGAAACAGTGTCCCACCATGGAGCCGATGCAGCCCAGCATACCCGCAATGCGGAGACTGGGAAACAGCAGCTGGGCCAGTTTTCCCGAGAGAAACGACTTCATCAGGTCAAACACCATGACGAAAATCCCCGCGCCCCAGCCGAGAACCAGCATGGTGTTTGTCGCGCCCAGATTGCCGGTGCCCGATTCCCGGACATCGGTCTTGTTCAGTCTGCCCACCAGGGCGGACGGGCTCAGGGAACCGGCCAGGTACCCAATGCCGAGACTGAGAATTGCCTCCATAATAACCTCACTTTCCAACGTTACAGGGGTGACTGCTTGATTTTCGCGTACCGCCGGGGGTACTGCTTCGGCGTAGGCGCAATCTTTCGCAGGACGATCACCGCGTGGGCGGTATCGTCGATGGGAAATTCCCGCACCGCCTCCAGCTGTAACCCCAGCTTCCGGATGGCATCGCCGCTCTCCGCCAGCTCCTGCTTCGCGGCCGTGCCCTTCATGGCCAGCACCGCGCCGCCCACCTTTACATAGGGAGCGGTCAGCTCCAGCAGAATATTCAGCCGGGCCACCGCCCGGGATGTGGCGTAATCGTAGCTCTCCCGCCGCTGGGCAACCGCTTCCTCCGCCCGGGCGGTGACGCATTCGGCGGAGATTCCCAGCGTGGGCAGGGTTTCCTCCAGCCATTTTACCCGCTTGCCCAGGCTGTCCAGCAGGGTAATCCGGGCGTCCTTACAGGCGATAGCCAGGGGCACCCCGGGAAATCCCGCGCCGCAGCCCACGTCAATGAGCCGTTTCCCCGCAAGGTCGGCGCAGGCCAGCACCGTCAGGCTGTCCAGCAAATGGAGCTTCGCCACCTGGTCCGGCTGGGTGATGGCGGTGAGGTTCATCACCTCGTTCTGCTTCACCACCGCTTCACCGAAGGCGCAGAGGGTATCCCGGGCGCTTTCCGGCAGTTCAAGACCCAGCTGCGCAAGCCCCGCGTCCAAAGTCTGTCTCATCATGGCGTTCACCTTGCGTTGACGATGCCGCTCAGGTCCACCTGGGTCTCGTCGTAGGGATCGAAGGGGGACTCCTCCACGGTGATGGAGGGCAGCACCACGGTCTGAATGTGCCAGTTCACCAGCAGGTCGCAGACCTCGCCGTAGGAGGCAAGGCCGCTTTCATCGCCGCTGACCTTCAGGTAGGTGTCGTTGGCGGTGTCCGCGATTTTCGTGGCGGTGTTGCTCTTCCTGGAATTGAAGAACTGGTTATACGCGCTCATGTCGAATTTCAGGTAATCGTTGACCCCGGCGCTCACCCGAGCTGCCGCCGCGGCGGCCGCCTGGTTGTTCACGCCGCTCAGGGCGCTGTAGCAGTAGCGGAAGGCCATGAAATAGGCGCTGTACTGGAACTGGGGGTTGGAGTTGACGGAGGCGGCGAGAAACGCCGCGAAATTGGCATCCCGCTCACAGGCGATGCACATCCGGTGGGCCATTTCATGGCACATGGTAAAGGGCAGGGCCACATCGGGGATCTGAGGGTTGACGCAGGCTTCGCCGGTAAGGCCGAAGGTAACGCCGGTGATGCCCATGGAGGAATACATATCCGCCCAGCCCAGCTCCTTCACCGGCAGGGTGGAGCCCGCGAAAACGGAGTAGTAATAGTCGTAGGTCAGGGTCTGGAAGCCCTCGCCGGCCTTGTCGGCCAGGGTTTTGAAATCGGAGAAGGTCACGTTTCCGCTGCCGTCCCGGTTAACCTGAAGGGCAAGCTCGTTGGCCTTGTCCCGGTAGAACTCGGCGGCCTCGGTGAGCTCCTCCAGGTTATAGCTGCTGACCTCCAGGCGCATATCGTCGGCCAGGTCGCCGGCATAGTAGTTGAGGCCCCAGACGGCGGTATGGAGCATATAAATTCCGGCGAACACCGCCAGCACCCAGCCGGCCCACTGAATGGGGTTCCATTTCAGGACGATCATGAGCACGATGCTGGCAAGGATGAGCGCTCCCAGGGCCACAGCCAGCAGCTGCCAGATAGGAAAATCCACGCCCCCGGACCACTGGGCGAGAATGGACTGCAGGGTACGGATCACATAGGGGTAGACCATATCCACCAGTGTCGCGAACCGTTCGCCGAACTGCATCAGCACCCAGGTGATAGCGCCGAAGATTCCGGCGGTCAGGTAACCGAACCAATATTTCAAAGGAAATACCTCCCTTATAGACATGCTTATAGATTTTAATAGTATAACACATTTCCCGTCACTTGTCTGCCCCCAATTTTTTAAATTTTTGCGGCCAGTGGCCGCTGACAATGCGTGCTCGGGTGGTGTGGTATCGCTGCGCCATTGGGCACTGCTCGGTTCGTTACGGAGTAGCAAAGGCTTCCCCTCTGGGGAAACTGGCAAAAATCTCTGATTTTTGCCTGATGAGGGCGGTATTGCACCTCAAATATCCTGAGCGTTTCGGCGAACTCGTGCCGGGGTAACCCTCATCCGTCTCGCCTTGCGGCGAGCCACCTTCCCCGGTGGGGAAGGCTTTGGCGCGATTGGAAGAAATACTCCGGTCTGGAAATGATCTGGAAATGACGCTGATCAGCATTGGCGTGGCCGTGGCATCCCTCGCAGTGGGCACTCTTGCCAGGAAGTTTTGGGAGTGGAAGCGTAGCGCTTCTTCCGCCCCCCGGCTTT
>CAMAKJ010000197.1 GCA_945836055.1 uncultured Clostridia bacterium
CACGCTTTCCAGCTCGTCGCAAGCGTCATATCGCTTGCGACGAGTTTTTTATGCTTCGCATCAAAAACTCAGAGCGCACTCATTCCGCTGCTCCTCCTTTCCAACCGCGATTCGCTGCGCAGCCGTTGGCGGCTTTGCCGCCTTACGGATGCGGCGTGCCCCTTGCGGGTGCTTCGCTGGATTCGTGGTTGGTTTGGATATAGGGCGGAGATCCGTGCCGCGAAAGCGTTCGCACCACCCAAAAGAGGGAGATAGGCATAGCCTATCTCCCTCTTTTCATGCGTTTAAGTGCTCGTTCCCGCGGAAAAGAGACCGGCAGGAAGCTGAGGGGCTATGAAGCTCAGATCTTGTGCACCTCAAAGTACGCCTGGCTGTACTTGCACACGGGGCAAACCTCGGGGGCCTTGGTGCCCACCACGATGTGGCCGCAGACGCGGCACTCCCACATGGTCTGGCCGCTCTTTTCAAAGACCTGCTTCATCTTCACGTCGTTGAGGAGCTTGCGGTAGCGCTCCTCATGGCGCTTCTCAATGGCGCCCACCATGCGGAACCGGTCCGCCAGGTCGTGGAAGCCCTCCTCGTCGGCCTCCCGGGCCATGCGGTCATACATGTCGGTCCACTCGTAATTCTCGCCTTCGGCGGCGGAGAGCAGGTTCTCGGCGGAGGTGCCGATGTGGCCCAGCTCCTGATACCAGACCCGGGCGTGCTCCTGCTCGTTGCGGGCGGTTTTCAAAAACAGCTCCGCCAGCTCCTCGTAGCCCTCCCGCTGGGCCACCAGCGCAAAGTAGGTGTACTTGTTCCGGGCCTGGCTCTCACCGGCAAAGGCCTCCTCCAGGTTCTTCTCCGTCTTGGTGCCGGCGTAGGGAGAGGTTCCCGCAGTGGGGGTCTCCTCCACCTTTTCGAAAGCAGACGCGGGCTGCTTGCACAGCGGGCAGGTGAAGCCCTCGGGCAGCTCGTCGCCCTCATAGATGTAACCGCATACCTTGCATTTCCACTTTGCCATGTTCTTGGTTCCTCCTTGTTTTAAGTCGCCGCTCCGGTCCAGATAGGCCGTGTGCAGCATTTTTTCCGCAAGCTCGCTCAAAGGCTGGCCGTAGAATTCTTCATACAGTTGCTTGATCTCCTGGTTTTCATGGCTCAGACGCTGCTTCATGTCCGCGTCCCGCTGATACAGGCTGTTGATACGGGCCTTGCGGGCTTCGTCCGCGTCCGCCAGGATATCCCGGGGCTGACCGCCGCCGCCGATGCAGCCGCCGGGGCAGGTCATGACCTCGATGAAGTGGTACTGCTTCTCACCGGACTTCAGCCGCTCGATCATCTTCCGGGCGTTGGCCGTGCCGTAGACGACAGCCACATTCACGGTCATACCGTTGATGTCCAGACTGGCCTCCCGGATGCCGTCGTAGCCCCGGACGGGCTGCAGGTCCAGCAGGGCCTCGGGGGGCTGCTGGCCGGTGATAAAGGCGTAAGCCGTCCGCAGAGCGGCCTCCATGACGCCGCCGGTGTTGCCGAAGATGACGCCCGCGCCGGAGGCCTCGCCCATCAGGCGGTCATAGTCGCTGTCAGGCAGGGAGGCGAAGTCAACGCCCTCCTCCTTGGCCCACAGGGCCAGCTCCCGGGTGGTGATGACCTGGTCCATGTCCCGCATGGTGGGGATGCCCAGCTTCTTGCCCGCCGCGTTCATCTCGGAGCGGCGGATTTCGAACTTCTTGGCCGTGCAGGGGGTCAGGGCCACGTTGACGATCTTCTCCGGGTCGATGCCCATCTTCCTGGCGAAGTAGGTCTTGATGGTGGGGCCCTGCATCCCGATGGGGCTCTTGGCGGTGGAGATGTTGGGCAGCAGCTCCGGGTAATAGGTCTCCGCGAACTTGACCCAGGCGGGGCAGCAGCTGGTGAACTGGGGCAGGGGCTTGTCCCCGGTGGTGATGCGCTGGATCAGCTCGCTGGCCTCCTCCACGATGGTCAGGTCGGCGGCAAAGTTGGTATCCAGCACATAGTCGGCGCCCAGGGCCCGCAGCAGGGCCACCATTTTCCCTTGGACAAAGGAGCCCTTGGGCATTCCGAATTCCTCGCCCAGCGCCGCGCGGACGGAGGGGGAGGTGCTGACGATGACCACCTTGTCCGGGTCCTTCACGGCGGCCCGGACAGCCGGGTACTCATATACTTCCGTAATGCTGGCGGGCGGGCAGACGTTGGCACACTGACCGCAGTGGATGCAGATGGCCTTTCCGCCGGTCTCCTCCAGGGTGTATGTACCATGTACGCCGATCTGCTGCGTGCAGACCTCCTTGCACATGCCGCACTTGATGCACAGAGCTTCGTTCCGGCAAATGCTGGGGTTGTCCTCCTCAATGGGGACACGAACTGACAATGGCAAATGCTGAGCCATGATGATCTCCTCCTGATCAAATCATATCCGGATCAACGGTTTCACAGGCTGCCGACCTGCTTGATTTCCGATGATCCACTCCGACAAAGGGAAGCGCCAGGACGTTTGCCCTGGCGCTTCCGCAGGCAATTCCCTCAATCAGCCTTTCTTATACCCGCACTTCGGGCAGACGCCCTTTTCATTCAGGGCGATGCCGCACAGCGGGCAGCGGTCGATGTTGTTCTTCGTCTCAAATTCCGCGGAGGCCGCGTTGACGCCGCTGGTAAAGGTGAGCTTGGCAATGTTCAGCTTGTCCTTCAGCAGGTCGTACACGATCTTGATCATGCCTTCCACCG
>CAMAKJ010000198.1 GCA_945836055.1 uncultured Clostridia bacterium
ATCCAGTTCATCGTGGACCCGGAGGACAATGTGTATATCATCGAGGTCAACCCCCGGTCTTCCCGTACCGTGCCCTTCCTGAGCAAGGCCACCGGCTATCCGCTGGCGGACATCGCCACCCTGGTGGCACTGGGGCAGAGCCTGAAGGAGCAGGGGATTGATATGCTCTACCCCGACGAGAAGAAGCGCTATTACGCCAAGGCGCCGGCCTTCTCCTTCTCCAAGCTCCGGGGCCTGGATGCCTATCTGTCCCCGGAAATGAAGTCCACCGGCGAGGCCATCGGCTACGACAACAGCCTGACCCGGGCGCTGTATAAGGCGCTGCAGGCGTCGGGCATGAAGCTGGAAAACTACGGCACGGTATTCGTGACCATCTCCGACGAGGACAAGGCCGAAGCGCTGCCTCTGATCCGCCGGTTCTACCAGCTGGGCTTTAACATCGAGGCCACGGCAGGCACCGCTGTTTTCCTGCGGCAGCACGGCATCAAGACCCGCATCCGGGCCAAGGTAGACGACGGCTCCGACGAGATCCTGACCTCTATCCGGCAGGGCTACGTCACTTACGTCATCAACACCATGGATGTCCGCTGCGAAGACATTCACTCCGGTTCCAGCCAGATCCGCCGCTGCGCGGTGGAAAACGGCGTGACCATGCTCACCGCTTTGGACACGGTGCGGGTGCTGCTGGATGTTCTGGAGGAAATCACCTTGGGTATTTCCACAATCGGCTGATGAAAAGAGAAAAACACGCCGGAATCCGTTGGATTCCGGCGCGCTTGCGTTTGGGGGCCTATTTCAGCTTTTCGGTGATCTCATCCATCCGCTCGATGGGGAAGGGGGGATTGCCGATGGGCTTCATAGCGATGGACATCAGCTTCACGGGGTTGTCATCTCCCGCAACCCGGTTGGAGCTGAGGGTACCGCAGATGCGGCAGCGGTGGATGATGGCCCACTCCCCGTTTTTCCGCACCCACACCGCCACCGGCTCCATCAGACCGCCGCAGTCCGCTTCCCGGTCGCCCGGCTCTATGTCCAGATGCAGAGAGCACAGACAGTTGGGACAGTGATTCCGGTGATCGCTTCCGGCACCCGCGGGAACCACCGGATAGCCGCAGTTTCTGCAGGTAAAGCTGTCGTCACAGGGATGGGTTTTGTAATAGCCTTTTTCGTATTGTTTCCGTTTATTCTCCCGGTTCATGGGAATTTCCTCCTAAAAGTATTTATATAACCTTTTGGGAGGCTTGGGGAATCGCCTCCCGGTCAGGACACAATTCCCTTTTGATTCATCATATTCAAACAATTACCTCATTCAAAATTTAATTTACGCCAGATACTGCATGGCGCAGTAGGTAAAGACCGCCGCGCCGGTGGACAGGACGCTTTCGTCGAACTTGACCTTGGGATGGTGCTGGGGATAGGCATAGCCCTTGCTGGGCTCGCCAGCTGCCAGAGCCAGCATCAGAGAGGGCACCTCCTGACTGACATAGGCAAAATCTTCGGAACCGCCGCCCCGGGAGGGCTTCCCGCCGCTGAGTTCCGCGGTAGTAAAGGCACCATGGGGGCCGAGCAGGTCTTTGAGATACCCGGTGACCTTGTCCGATAGAGCCTTGTCGTTGACCAAAGTGGGGCAGCCGGAGCCGAAGGTCACTTCCGCAGTGGCCCGGAAGGCGGCGGCAATTCCCTGGGAAATGGCGGTCATCCGCTTCTTCAGGAAGGCGCGGGTCTTTTCGTCGTAGGTGCGGATGGTGCCGCCCATGGTGACGGTGTCGGGAATCACGTTGCCGACTTCCCCCGCGTGGAAGGTGCCCACGGTGAGCACCGCTTCCTCGGAAGCGGACAGCTCCCGGGCATGAATCTCCTGCAGGGCAATGAGAATGTGGGCAGCCGCCGTCAGGGGGTCAATGCCGTTCTGAGGAGCGGAGCCGTGGCAGCCCTTGCCCTGCACCTTGATGGTGAAATAGTCCGCGGCAGGCGCGCTGACACCGGGGGCGGAAATCACAACGGTTCCGGCGGGCATGGGCATTCCGGCGGCTACGTGAATCATCATGGCAGCGTCCGGCCTGGGGTTTTCCAGGGCGCCCGCTTCGATCATATCCTTGCCGCCCTCAAAGGTTTCCTCCGAGGGCTGGAACATGAGCTTCACCAGTCCGCCCAGCTCCGATTCATGCTTTTTCAGCAGCTTTGCCGCGCCCAGAAGCATGGCGGTGTGCATATCGTGGCCGCAGGCGTGCATTTTGCCATTGGTGCAGGCGAAATCCGCATCCGTTTCTTCGGTAATGGGCAGGGCGTCCATGTCGGCGCGGAGGAGAAATACCTTCCCGCCGGGCTTGCCCACGGTGGCAATCAGGCCCGCCTTGCCGCATTCCGAGACGGAATACCCCATTTTTTCCAGCTCCGCTTTGACATAAGGCTTGGTTTCCGTCAGATCAAATCCGGTTTCCGCGTGGCGGTGAAGCCACTGACGATGGGCTTTGATGTCGTTCTGGAGCGCTGCAGCCTCCGACAAAATCTGTTCCTTCGTCATATAAATCATCCCCTATAAAGAATTTCTGTTAGTATATCACACTGCCCCGCAAAATTCGATAGGAAAATGTAAATTTCCGTTTACATTTTTCCTGCCTTCGTGTATCATTAGAGAAAAATGCTCAGGAGGAAACCATGCTCGATATTCTGGTACGCGCCGGCAGCTTTGTCGCCGTCATAGTCCTTGGATATGTTCTGAAA
>CAMAKJ010000199.1 GCA_945836055.1 uncultured Clostridia bacterium
TCGACCACGGCACCGGCATTGTGGTGGGCGAAACCACGGTGATCGGCGACCATGTGAAGCTCTACCAGGGCGTGACCCTGGGCGCCCTCACCACCCGGGGCGGACAGAGCCTCCGGGGGAAAAAACGCCACCCCACCATTGAGGACAACGTGACCATCTACGCCGGTGCGTCCATCTTAGGCGGCGGCACAGTGATCGGACGGGACAGCGTCATCGGCTCCAACGTGTTCATCACCCACTCCATTCCCCCCTGCACCACGGTCAGCGTCAAAAGCCAGGAGCTTTCGTTCAAGCCCCGCGGCTGCGAAGGCAACTGCAGCGCCTGTACCAAACCGGAGCCCTTCTGGGAGGGGCAGAAATAGAAATTCGGAGGGCACGTCCGTTTGGGCGCGCCCTCCTTCATTTGCGCTGAAAAGCGTCAAGTTGATAATTGCCCAAGGCAATACCCCGGCTTTCCCGCTTAATTCATCGTTCCCTCCGTCCGGGTGAACAGCTCCCCGATCCGCTCCCGCAGAGCCGCCGCCTCCGGGGTGTCCGACGTACCGAAGGCGTCGATCCAGTTGGCGGAGGCCTGCTGGGCGTCCTTCATGGTGGTAAGGTCGCAGCTGAAATCCGCCACCCGGAAGGCGGGCAAACCGGACTGGCGGGAGCCGAAAAAGTCGCCGGGACCCCGGAGGCGAAGATCCTCCTCGGCGATTCGGAAGCCGTCTGTGGTTTTGCACAGGGCTTTCAGCCGCTGGACGGTTTCGGGATTGCGGTTGTGGGTGGTGAGGATGCAGTAGCTTTTCGCCTTGCCCCGGCCAACCCGGCCGCGAAGCTGGTGGAGCTGGCTCAGGCCAAACCGGTCGGCGTCCTCAATGACCATCAGCGTGGCATTGGGTACGTCCACACCCACCTCAATGACCGTGGTTGCCACCATCACATCCGCCTCTCCCCGGGCGAAGGCGGCCATGGCCGCTTCCTTCTCGGAGCCTTTCATCTGCCCGTGGAGCAGGGCAATGCGCAAGTCGGGGAATACCGTCTGCTGCAAGGTTTCCGCCCACACGGAGGCAGCCTTCACCCCCAGCTCCTGGTTTTCCTCCACCGCCGGGCAGACCACGAAGCACTGGTGGCCTTCCTCCACGTGTTTCCGGATAAAGGCGTTGATCCGGGGACGGTAGCTCTCCCCCACCAGGAAGGTGTCCACCAGTTCCCGGCCCGGGGGCAGCTCATCCAGTACCGACACGTCCAGATCCCCGTACAGAATCAGCGCCAGGGTCCGGGGAATGGGCGTCGCCGACATCACCAGCAGGTGGGGATCGTCCCCCTTGGCAGTCAGCTTGCTCCGCTGTCCCACGCCGAAGCGATGCTGCTCGTCGGTGATCACCAGCCCCAGGTCGCAGAAGCGGGTTGCGTCGGTCAGCAGGGCGTGGGTGCCCACCACCACCTGGACTTCCCCGGCGGCGATGCGCTCCCGAGTGTCCTTCTTCTGCTTGGCCGTCATGGAGCCGGTGAGCAGCGCCACGGAAATGCCCAGGGGAGCGAACAGGGCGCTTAGGGAGGCGAAATGCTGCTCCGCCAGGATTTCCGTCGGGGCCATCAACGCGGTCTGCTTATGGTTTCCGGCGGCGCAGTAAGCGGCTGCCGCCGCCACCATGGTTTTGCCGCTGCCCACGTCCCCCTGCACCAGCCGGTTCATGGGGGCTCCCCGGCGGAAGTCCTGCAGAATATCCGCCACAGCCCGGCTCTGGGCGCCCGTCAGGGTGAAGGGCAGAGCCGCGTAAAAGGGGCGCATATCGAAATTGTGATACGGCTCCGTCTTTTTTTCCGCCCGGGCGGCCCGCATCAGGGACAGGCCTGCGGAAAACACGAAGAATTCTTCAAAAATCATCCGTTTTTTCGCAAGCTCGGCTTCCTCCATGGAATTCGGCTCGTGGATGGCGAAATACGCCCGCTGGGCCGGGAGAATGCCGTACTTCTGCCGTACCGGCTCCGGCAAAATCTCCGCCGGCGGGTCACACACCGCCAGGGCCTGGCGCACCAGCCGGAGCAGAGCGGCGTTGGTCAGCCCTGCGGTCAGCGGATAGATGGGCAGCACCCGCCGGGTGGTCACCGGCTGGGCATCCACCGCCTCAAAGACGGGGTTCGTCATGCTGTAGCCCACAAAATCCCCGCTGGGCGCGCCGTAGAAGATGTACTCCTTCCCATATTGCAGCTGCTCGGCGGCAAACCGGTTGTTGAAAAAGGTCAGGTTCAGCCGTGCTGTGGAATCCGCCACCTGCACCTTGGTCAGATCCAGCCCCTTGCGGATATGGCTGGTTCTGGGGGTATTCATCACCATGGCCCTGAAGCAGGCGGGCCGGTCCGCCTCCAGCTTTTCGATGGGCACCAGCCTGGTGCGGTCCTCATACCCTCTGGGGAAGTGGCAGATCAGGTCTCCCAGGGTCACAATATTCAGCTGGGCAAGCTGCTTTGCCCGCACCTGGCCTACGCCTTTCAGAATCGTGACGGGGTCAGACAGTTTGGCCATAGGCTCACCTCCCGGGAATATCCGTTCCCAATTTCCCATTATCGTCCACAGAATGAAAAAACTCCCTCCAAGCACTGCTCGGAAGGAGATATTTTCAGAGAAATCAGGCCAGCTTATTCAGCTTCAGGGTCATGCTGCTCTTCTTCCGGGCAGCGTTGTTCTTGTGCAGAA
>CAMAKJ010000200.1 GCA_945836055.1 uncultured Clostridia bacterium
TCGATGTCCCGCAGAACCTCGTGGGAGCCGAAGGACTTGGACAGGTGGTTGACCTGTAAAATCATATCTGCCATATCAGCGCCCCCCTTTCCCACAGCGTCTGCGGCGTTCCTGTTTATACTCCAGGCTGTGCTCGTCAAAGGGCGTGCCCCGGTCGGGGTGGCTGTAGGTGCCGGCGGTCATGGTCAGCTGATCCTCCTGCACCAGCTCGTAGTTGCTGCTGCCATCCATCTTCCGCTCCACCCAGCGAAGGATGAAGGAGGCCGCCAGCGTCATGGTGAGATACCCCACCATCTCCACGGTGGCGGAGGGAAAATACAGGTAGCTGGCTCCCACCGCCGCCCGGTGGGCGGCAAAGAAATCGGGAAAGCCGATGATGAACATGACGGAGGTATCCTTCACGTTGATAATGAAGTTATTGCCGATCTGGGGCATGATGTTCCGGATGGCCTGGGGCAGAATTACGGAGGTCATGGTCTGGAAATGGGTCATGCCGATGGCCATTGCTCCCTCGGTCTGCCCGGGGTCAACGGAGATGATGCCGCCCCGGACGGACTCTGCCATGTAAGCGCCGGTGTTGATGGACACGACGAAAATCGCCGCCACCCAGACATTGGTAAACTTCAGGGCATTGTCTGTAAAATAAGGCAGGGCGTAGTACAGGAACACCGCCTGGAGCACCATGGGCGTGCCCCGGAACACCTCCACGTACACCCGGATGATTCCCCGGAGCAGCTTCAGCAGGCAGCGCTTGGGCAGCGGTTCATTCTTCCCGCAGGGAATGGTATTCAGCACGCCGCAGGCAAAGCCGATCAGGCAGCCAATCACCGTGCCCACCAGTGCCAGAATCAGGGTGTTGCGCATGGCGGTGAGATAGGAGCCGCCGTATTTTCCCCACAGCTTGCCGATGTCGGCAGCCAATTGAACAAACTTTTCCATGAATCGGGTTCCTTTCCGGATGATTTCCCAGGATAAGCCGGGAGGGCTTCTCCCGGCTTACGGACAATTACTCACTCAGGGGCTGGATGGAAATGGCATAGGCCATCAGGTCGTTAAAGTCGTCAACGGTCATGGTGGAGAGCACGCTGTCAATGGCATCCCGCAAAGCGGTGTTGCCCTTCATGACGGACACGCCGATGTTGACATTTTCCGCCCGAACCTCTTCAGAGAACTGGAAGTCGCCATCGGTGCCGGAGAAGTCCAGGATGGTCATGTCGGGATAAGCGGCCACAGCGCCCTGAGCGGTGGGCATATCGGTGCAGATGAAGTCCACCATGTCGGTTTCCAGCGCCATGAGCATGGCGGGGGCGGTTTCGGCAGCGGTCAGGATGTTGGCGCCCTCAATCTGGGGCAGGCACTGGTCGTACCAGATGGTGGCGATCTGGGCGGTGCAGGAGCCGCCGGCGAGATCGGCGATGGAGGTAGCGCTGGCATAGGGGCTGTCGGCCTTGGTGACGCAGACGATGGTGGCGTAGAAGTAGGGGCCCGCGAAGTCCACCTGCTCGGCCCGCTCGGCGGTCATGGACTGGCCGGCGATCACCGCGTCAAACATACCGGTCTGAACGCCGGGCACCAGGGAATCCCAGTCGGACTGGATAACCTCCAGCTCCCAGCCGTTGGCCTCGGCGATGGCCTTTCCGATCATCACGTCGTAGCCGTTGGCGTAGGAGCCGGGGACGTTGGCGATGGGCACCGCGCCGTTGGAATCGTCGCTCTGGGTCCAGTTGTAGGGAGCGTAGGCGCATTCCATGGCGATGGTCAGCACGCCGTCCTCCACACCGGAGGCAACAGCGGTTTCAGCGGGAGCGGCGGTCTCGGCGGGCGCGGCGGTGGTCTCGGCGGGCGCGGCGGTGGTCTCGGCGGCAGGGGCCGTGGTTCCGGCTGGCGCGGAAGAACTGCCGCAGGCAGCCAGGGACAGGAGCATTGCGGCGGACAGGAGGATGGTTACGAGCTTCTTCATAGTGGATCAACCTTTCAAAAAAGTATAAAAAATGAACCGCTTTGCCAAGCGGTTCATGGAAATGCGGAAGTCCCTGAAAGGTCGATCCGAACAGCCAATGATAGCGCTCCACAAAGAATTGTGACAGTCCGGCAGATATTCTCTGACGGCCCAGCAGGAGAAACCCGGGCAGCTCCCCCCTGCTTCGGCGATAATCCCTTTCCCCATCGGCGGCTGCACGACCTTGCCGGGGGGTACTGATGAGTACCGCGCCTCTATCAAGCGATTCAATTTTGTCCGTATCCTAGCATCGCTTTTTCGGATTGTCAACTGTTTTTTGCGCGTCTCCCGGCATTTTGTAAAATCTTCCAATCCCGGGCGAAAAAATCCGGCGAATTTCTGCATATTCGGCATATGTCGCCGCAGAAAGCAACAGCTGTTTCCGCCGCGCGGACGAAACGGCTTGACATTTCCCTTCATTCCCGGTAAACTGGTGGAAAGATCAGCGGCAAAATTCAGGAGGACGCGGGAATGGATCACAGGGAATTGGCAGCGGAATTGTTTTTATCCGGCAGCAACTGCGCCCAGGCAGTGGTGGTAGCCTTCTGCGACGTTACGGGGCTGGAGCCGTCCTTCGCGGCGAAGCTGGCCTCCTCCTTCGGCGGCGGCATGGGCCGGATGCGGGAGGTCTGCGGCGCGGTCAGCGGG
>CAMAKJ010000201.1 GCA_945836055.1 uncultured Clostridia bacterium
AGCGCTCTGCGTCGTTTTAAGCGCAGCTGTGCCAAGGAGGGCGTGATCGCCGAAGTGAAGAAGCGCGAGCATTACGTCAGCCCCAGCCTGAAGCGGAAGCAGAAGTCTGAAGCTGCCCGTAAGAACAAGAGAAAGTTCTACTAATCCCTCTTGAAAACGCTCAAAACCGCTCTGGGAAACCAGAGCGGTTTTTGCGTATGCAAAACCGCCGTCCCGACATGGTACGGCGGCCTTTGAGGTGGCGTCAGTGTTCCTCGCTGCCCCATTTTTTCAGGGCAATGGCGAGAAGGATTCCCGCTACCGCCATGACCACGCCGATGGCGATGATGCCGCCGGTGAAGAGGGAAGCTGTGCGCCATGCGGTGCTGTTGAAGTCCGAAAAAATGGGGTTCGAAAAGACCTGGTGCGAGTATGCGGAACCCGCAAAGCTGAAGTCTGTGGACGGATCGGTGATTCCGAAATCGGTTCCTGGGATGATGCCTGCAAATGGAGAGACGGGCTGCAGCATACTGCGAAACATCGCCCGGGACAGACAGCCGAAGAGGGTGATGATTCCGCCGCCCACAGCCACGCGAACGCCGTAGAGCCAGCCGAACTTTTTCACCATTTTCCCAAGGTGGGAGGGAAGCTGCTCAATCCAGTCCGGATAAGGCGTTGGGGCGGTCTGGGGGGTGTCTGCCGTCTGGGGCTCCTCCGGCTCGTCCTCGGAAAGCAGCCAGTCCGCGCTGATACCGAATTCCTTTGCCAGCAGGGGAATTTTGGTAACGTCGGGGTTGGATTCTCCTGTCTCCCATTTTGAGACGGACTGCCGGGATACCCCCAGCTTGTCTGCCAGATCCAGCTGGGACAGTCCGGCCTTTTTTCGACAGTAGATGATCTTTTCACTGAGTTTCATTGGAATCGCCTCCTGACCAAAGTATACAGAATAGAGCGGTTGCATGTCAACCAACCGCAGTTGGAAGCCCCGCAACCGGCGGTTGCGGGGCTGAATGTTACATTTTCTCCGGCGCGGAGAAGCCCAGAATGTGGATGCTCTTTTCCAGAATGTCTTTGGCCAGGCCCAGCAGGGCGATGTGGCCGGCTTTTACGGTTTCGTCCGGCTCCTTGAGGACGGGGGTTTCGTGGTAGAACTTGTTCACCGTGCCCGCCAGCTCGTAGATGTAGGCGCAGATCAGGTTGGGGGCGGAGGCGGCAAGAGCGCTTTCCAGGGTGGGCTGCAGGCGGGTGATGACGTTCATCAGATCCTTGCCGCAGTCGTTCACCGGCGGCTGGATGGGCAGCTGCTTCCAGGCGCCGTATTTCGCCAGAATGGACTTCACCCGGACAATGGTGTAGAGGATATAGGGGCCGGTATTGCCTTCAAAGGCGGCGAAGCGCTCCAGGTCAAAGTTGTAGTCCTTGGTGGGCTGGTTGCTGAGGTCGCCGTATTTCAGGGCGGCAAGAGCGATCTTCGCCGTGGTGTCCTCCACTTCGCTTTCGTCCACAATCTGGTTTTCCACCACCTTGGCCCGGACAAAGGCGGTCATGTCGGCGATGAGGGTTTCCAGACGGAGTACGCCGCCGTCCCGGGTCTTGAAGGGCTTGCCGTCCTTGCCGTTCATGGTGCCGTGTCCCACGTGCTCCAATTCGGTGGTGTCGGGAACAATGCCGCACTTCCGGGCGGCACGGAACACCTGCTCAAAGTGCAGCGCCTGGCGCTTGTCGGTGACGTAGAGAATCTTGTCCGGGTGCCAGTCCTGCATCCGCTGAACCATGGTGGCCAGGTCGGTGGTGGCGTAGATGGAGGAACCGTCGGATTTGATCAGAATGCAGGGAGGCACCTCTTTCTTGTCCGTCTCCTCCGCTACGGGGATGACCCAGGCGCCCTCGGAGGGAACGGCGAAGCCCTTTTCCTTCATGCCGGCCACCATGGCGGGAATGTAGGGATCGGCGTCGCTTTCTCCCAGCCACTTTTCAAAGTGGACGTCCAGACTGTCGTAAATCCGCCGTAGATCCGGCACGGACACATTCATAATGTGCTGCCAGATGGCGCGGTAGCCCCGGCGTCCCTGCTGCAGCTCAAAGGTGGCGATGTGGGCACGCTCCGCGAAGGCCTCATCCACCTTTTTCCGGGCGGAGGCGGCAGGATAAAGCTCCTCCAGATCGGACAGGGTGAAGGGAGCTTCCGCCGGATACTCCCCGGTGAAATCCGGGTCAAAGTAGGGAAGCTCCGGCTGCCGGTCCTGAAGCTCCGCGATGATCAGACCCATCTGCAGGCCCCAGTCCCCCAGGTGTACGTCGCCGATGGCGTTGTAGCCCATGAACTGATACAGCCGCTTCAATGCCTCACCGATGATGGCGGGGCGCAGATGGCCGATGTGCAGGGGCTTTGCCACGTTGGCGCCGCCGTAGTCCACCACGATGGTCTTCCCCGCGCCGGGCTTTTCCACGCCAAAATCGGGAGCGGTGCGCATCTGTTCCAGATAGGCCTGCAAAAACGCCCCGGAGAGCTTCAGGTTGATGAAGCCGGGCATGACGGCCTCCACCAGGGAATAATCGGCGGCGTCCAGCTTTTCCACCACCGCTTTCGCAATCTGAATGGGGGCGCACTTGTACTGCTTGGCGGCGGCAAGAGCGCCGTTGCACT
>CAMAKJ010000202.1 GCA_945836055.1 uncultured Clostridia bacterium
TGCGGTGGCGGTATTTGGAAATGCCCGCGGCTTCCTCAAAGATTTCCCGGCGGTCGCCGCTTTTCAGGGAGAGAATCTCGTCAATTCTGCCCTGACCGATGTTGGAATAGCCCTCCCGGCCCAGGCCGGTGTCCATGAACATTTCGTTGATGTCCCGCAGGCGGGCGGACTGTTTATTGATGTAGTATTCGCTGTCCCCGGAGCGGTAGTAGCGCCGGGTGACCATAACCTCGTCGGCATCATAGGCCAGCGCCCGGTCGGAATTGTCCAGGGTCAGGGTCGCTTCGGCAAAGCCCACGGCGCTGCGCTTCTGGGTGCCGCCGAAGATCACGTCCTCCATTTTGGCGCCCCGGAGGGTCTTGCTGCTCTGCTCGCCCATGACCCAGAGAATGGCGTCGGAAATATTCGATTTTCCGGAGCCGTTGGGGCCGACGATGGCGGTAATGTCGTCGCCGAACCGGATCAGCGTCTTGTCCGGAAAGGACTTAAAGCCCTGCAGTTCCAAAGATTTCAGATACACAGCATAACCTCATGTCAAAAGATGATAATTCAGTTTATTATATGCGAAAACGTCCTGAATTGCAAGGGTTTCTTTTGAACTCCGCTCTGTTCCTCTTTTTTATTGACGCGCCGGGTCAAAGGGCGTATAATGGCGGAAAGAGAATCCAGGCTGATCGGTAAAGGAGTCCCGTTATGGAACAGAACAGCAGCAGTCACATTTTCATTTTGGATACCGCGGCCCACTGGCTGGGAAAAAGAATGCGGGAATACAGCGCCCCCATCCTCGCCTCAGCGATTTTCGGAATGCTGGCGTATCTGTTTGCCTTCACCAACAAGCTGATGAATCACGACGAGGTCTTCTGCCTCTTTTCCAAGGGCGCTACGGTGGATTCCGGCCGCTGGGGGCTGGGACTGCTGGACAGCGTTTTCCCGAATTACTCCATGCCCTGGCTCTACGGCATTCTCACCCTGGCGCTGATGACCGCCGCCATCTGTGTCATATTGCATCTTCTCTCCATCCGCAGCCGACTGCTGCAGGTGCTGCTGGCAGGATGTGTGATCGTGTTTCCTTCCCTGATCGGCACCTTTGGGTATATGTTCACCAGCAGCTCCTACGCTCTCTCCTTTTTGCTGGCGGCGCTGGCTGCCTGGTTTCTTGCCCGGCCGTCCCGATGGTACGTCCTTCCGGCACTGGGGTGTATGGTTCTGTCCCTGAGCATCTACCAGTCCTATGTCGCCGTAACAGCCAGTCTGCTGGTTCTGGTCTTGATTCACCGTCTGCTCCGGGACGAAAAAGCCGCCGCGGTGCTCCGGGAAGGGCTTTATTTCGTGGCGTTTCTTCTGGTTTCTCTGGTGCTGTACTATCTGGCTACCGGTATTGTTCTTCGGATCACCGGTACGCAGTTCAACGCCTACGCCTCCGACAGCGTTACCTTCCGCCTTTCTGAGCTTCCGGAACGAATCGGCCTTGCCTATTCCAGCTTCCAGCGCTTTTTCGCCGAGAGCTACCGGGGGCTGATTCCCACGGCGCTCTCCCGTCTGGCCCATTGGGTGTGCCTGGGAGGTGCCGGTATTCTGCTGGCCGTCTGGTGCTGCCTGAGAAAAGAGAAAAATGTCCCCCGGCTTCTGCTCCTGCTTTTCCTCATTGCCATTGTCCCCCTTGCCGTCAACTGCATGTATCTGATTACCACCGCCGATTCCATTCACACCCTTGTGCTGTACGGCTTTGTCGCTGTGTACCTGTTGGCGGCGATACTGGCGGAGGCCTGCCTTTCTCTGACTGCGGTGGGCAGGATGTCCGCCCTGCTCCGCCGCACAGCCCTCAACGCCGTTACATTGGCAATGGCCGTCATCCTTGTGAGCAATCTCTATGTCGCCAACGAAGCCTATCTGGGCATGTACCTCCGGTATGAAAATGCCTACGCCTTCTACACCACCCTGGTTTCGGACATCAAGCTGACGCCGGGATTTGACGAGACCACAAAACTAGCCATTATCGGTCACTGGGAGAAACCCGCCTACGACGTTGAACGATTCGAATTTCTGAAGCCGCTGGCAGGGGTTCAGGGCTTTTCACCCAATTCCTACTCCCGGCAGCGCTTTCTGGAATACTATCTGGGCTTCTCCATCTCCTTTGCCACTGACGAGGAATGCCGGGAAATCCAGGAGACACCGGAATTTGCCGAAATGGCGGTGTACCCATATTACGGCTCCATGGGCATGATCGGGGATATTCTGGTTGTAAAGCTCTCATAAATCCGTCCGGCAAAACCGCCGTGGAACAGCCCGTTCCACGGCGGTTATCTGATCCAGGGCTGGATCGCCACCGCCAGAACGGAAGCGCCTTCCGTCCGAAATGCGGTTCATACTCTGCAGCGCGTAAATTTGTCCGCCCGAGGTGGAAAATTGCTCTTGTTTTCCCTGTCGTTTTCTGCTAGAATGGGGAGCGGTCACAAATCTATGATAGGGAGGATTTTTTCATTCATGAGTTACGTCGACGAAACACTGGCTCGGGTCAGGCAGCAGAACCCGGACCAGCCGGAGTTCAACCAGGCGGTGTATGAGGTTCTGGAATCTCTGCGCCCCGTCATCGAAAAGAACGAGGACGC
>CAMAKJ010000203.1 GCA_945836055.1 uncultured Clostridia bacterium
CTGGTGGATGACATCAACCGCACCTTCATCACCCCCATCGACCGGGATGACCTGTACCGCCTCTCCACCTCCATCGACGACCTGGCGGACTACGCCTGGACCACGGTGAAGGAGGTCCGTATTTACGATATCCAGCCCGACAAGAACCTGCTGACTATGGCGAAGACCCTGCTGCAGATGGCGGACGGCCTGCTGGTCTGCACGGAGAAGCTGGAAAAGGACCACGCCGGCGTGGCTGTGGAGGCCACCAAGGTCAAGAAGCTGGAAAACACGCTGAACGTCCAGTTCCATCAGTCTATCGCGGAGCTGTATGAGTCTGATGATATCAAGAAGATCCTGAAGTACCGGGAGATCTACAACCACATGAACCACGCCGCGGACAAGGGCGATTTCAGCGCCGACATCCTGCTGGACATCGTGGTCAAGCTCTGATTCGTTTCCCCTGCACGCATTGTTTCAAATAATGCGTTTTCTGTTTCTCCTTTCCTTCTATGGCAGAGGGCCCGCGCTTTGGCAGAGGCGCGGGTCTTTTGCCGCTTGCTCGCAAAAAAGTGCCTGCCAATCGGCAGGCACTTTTCGGTTCATTTTGCAAGTATGGTCAGAAGCTCTTCCATCAGCTTTTCGCCGTTCCGGATGGGATAGCCGCCTGTTTCAGCACTGGAATAAATCATGAAGCAGGGCTTTCCTCCTCCACTGCCGTCATTGAGGACGATGTGCAGAGGGCGGCGGCCATCGCCGCCGGTCAGGCAGAGGGAACCATAGCCGCCCCATTGGCCCCGGCGGAGCACCGCGCTGCGCTGATAAGCGCGGAGCAGAGCTTCGATCTCCTCCCGTTCCGCTTTGGAACTGTCATCATGGAGATGAAGCGTTTCCCCTTGGTATTCGATATAGTCCAGCTGGTAGCTGCTTCCCACCAATGGGCGGGGAATGGCACACCAAGCTACCGCCAGGACGGTCAGAACAACGATGCCGATGATGACTTTCTTTTTCACCGCTCTATCTCCCCTGCTTTTTCATTGATACTATCATATTCCCTGACAAAGCACAACAGGCACCGCCAAAGCGGTGCCTGTTTGATGTATCAAAACCGGAAATCAGAAGAACTCCTTCATATAGGCGTCCAGGTCCGCCCGGGTGCCCATGTAGGGGCCGGGGGTCTCCATCTTCAGGGAGACCAGCGCCGTGGCGGTCTTGAGGGCGGTGGGGATGTCCTGGGTCAGACGCTCGTTGATGTAGCTGGCGAAGGTGGTATCGCCCCGTCCGGTACGGCCGGACAGGTTCCGGGCCTTGATGGGGCAGGTGTAGACGTCCTTGCCGTCGTAGACCAGGACCTCGCTGTTGTGGGTGATGAGCACTTCTTTTGCGCCCCAGTCGTACAGCATCTTGGCAGCAGCCACCCGGTCGTCGGTGCCGGTCAAAATCTCCGCCTCGGCGGCGTCGGTCTTGAGGAAGCGGATGTAGGGCAGCATTTCCTTCTTGGCGGCCCAGTCGTGATACACCATGCCGCCGTTCTCAGCCCAGCGCAGCATGGTCTGCACATCCACGGCCACCATGGCGCCACGGGACACGGCGTAGGGGATCATCTCGTCGGGGATGTCGCCGCCAACCAGGCCCGCCAGGTGCCAGATCTTGGCGTCGATCTCCTCCGGGACCTCGCAGGGCTTGTAGGGATCGATGACGCTGTCCACCGTGGAGGTGCGGCGCTCCCGGTCGGGGGTGTGGTACACGTTCTTGGTGACGAAGGAATGGGTGCTGTGAACAGGGAACACGGTGATGTTGGGGGCCTTGGCGAAAGCGGCCTTCAAATCCACCTTCGTGGTGTCCGCCTTGGGCAGCACCGCGATCTTGTGGCCGATGTTGGCCGCGGCAAAGCCGGAGTAATACACCGCGCCGCCGATGGCCTGGATGGTGGTGCCGTCATAGTCTACGTTGGTGTCTTCCGCGATCTCGCCAATGATGAGGGATTCAAACTGGCTCATTTGTCATTCTCCTTTCGCATCTCAGCATCAGCCGCCAGAATGTCGGGATAGTCCGGACACCAGGGCTGGAATTGCAGCGTTTCGATCATGTGCTTGTAGGCGCGGGAATCCTTGACCCGCTCCGGCAGGATGACACCCGCACGGGCCTCGTCGCCGTCCCGGTGGGTGTCGGAGCCGGCCAGGCGGAAATATTCGGGGTGGCGGCGGCACATGGCCAGCGCCTGGTCGTTGTTGTTGGGGTGACGGGGGTTGTTGTTGATGATCTCCGCGCCGTGGATGGCGGTCTCCTGCACCGGGGCGCTGCCCTCCCGGAAGGGATGGGCGTGGATGATGAGCACCTCGTTGTGGAACTTATCGTAAAACTCCTGGGCGCTCATGCAGCAGGCGTAGGGGTTGGAACGGAGCCACTGCTCGTCGATGCCGTAGACCAGGTAGTCGTTATCATTTTCCGGGAAGCGGAACTCAGCGCCCAGCAGAACATCCAGGCCCACCTCGTCGCCCCGCTTCTTGGAGGCGTGGTAGCCGGAGAGATAGTGGTCCATCACCATGTCCCAGTTGTGCTGGGTGTCGATGCGGGACAGGTACTCGGGATGGAGGTGGTCGGTGACCACCAGGCCGGAAA
>CAMAKJ010000204.1 GCA_945836055.1 uncultured Clostridia bacterium
GAATGGCGTCCATCTCGATGTCCTTGGCAATGACGGAATAGTTGATGGTGGAGATGCGGCTGACCTTGATCAGCGCCGCCACCGCCACGCACAGACCCAGCACCACATAGGTCAGGAACTTGACGAAGGCAGGGTCAATACCGTTTAAGCGGGAGGAGTGGGCGTTGATGCCAACGGACTGGGTCATCAGGCCCAGGGTGGTAAATTTCAGCACCAGCCAAATGACAATCATACAGGCCACGGCGATGAACACCGGGGTGGGAATGGGAATGCCGGGAATGAAGTTACCGAAATAGCCGAAGCTGGGGTCGTTGATGATGGGCAGCTCGTTGTTGTTGATCCAGGCAGCGATGGAGCGGCCCGCGGTAAACAGGATCAGGGTCGCCACCATGGGCTGAATCTTAAAGTAGGCAACCAGCGCGCCGTTGAAGGCGCCAAAGAGCATTGCCACCACGCAGGCCACTAAGAACGCCACGATGATGGGCGCCTGCATGGTTTCCGGCCGGGCCTCGGTGCCGCAGAGCACCCGCAGGATCACGGAACCGGCAATGGCAATGGCCGCGCCCACGGAGATATCCTGTCCGCCGGAAGCGGAGGTGACCAGCGTCATACCGATGGCGAGAATCACCAGCTCGGAGGCATTGTTCAGAATCGTGATCAGATAGCCGGACAGAACGGGGTCGCCGTTGCTGTTCTGACCCATGGTGATCTTGAAGAAGCTGGGATCGGCGATCAGGTTGAAAACAATCAGAATCAACAGTGCGGCCAGTGGGATAAAGATCTGCTGGCGCACCAGATTTTTCAGCCACACGCCGGGCTTCATGGGAGTATCCAGTCTTTCCATATCAGTTCTCACCTCCGGCAATGGTCGCCATGATCTTGGTCTGGTTCAGGTCGTCCCCGGACAGCTCACCCACCACCTTGCGGTCACGCATGACCACCAGACGGGAGCAGGTGCGGAGCATTTCGTCGATTTCGGAAGAGATAAAGGTGACGCTCTTGCCCTCGGAGGCAAGCTGCAGCACCAGCTTCTGAATCTCGATCTTGGTGCCCACGTCGATGCCTCGGGTAGGCTCGTCCAGAATCAGGTACTTGGGATGGGTCAACAGCCACCGGGCCAGAATGACCTTCTGCTGGTTGCCGCCGGACAGCCGCTTGATGGGGGTGTCAGAGGAGGCCGTCTTGATTTCAAGCAAGCGGATGTACTCGTCGGCAAAGGCCTCGGCCTGGGCCCGGGAGATGGGCTTTAAGAAGCCCTTCATGACCTGCAGGGCCAGAATGATGTTGTCCCGGACGGACAGATCACCCACGATGCCGTCCTGCTTGCGGTCCTCCGGCAGGTAGCCGATGCCCAGCTTCATGGCATCCAAGGGCCTATTGATGGTGACCTTCTGACCATCCATCATCACGGTGCCGCCGGTCTTCTTGTCAGCGCCGAAGATGGCACGGACGCACTCGCTTCGGCCGGAGCCCAGCAGGCCGGTAAAGCCGTTGACCTCGCCCTTCTGGATGTGGAAATCGAAGGGCTTGATGCCCTCCGCGCTGGAAAGGCCCTGAGCCTCCAGAACCGGGGTATCCCCGTCCACCTGTGCCGTGTCGTCCTCCCGGCGGATGGAGGCCATATCGTCCAGCTCCTTGCCCAGCATCTTGGAGACCAGCTGAACCCGGGGAAGCTCCTCAATCACATACTCGCCCACCAGCTGACCGTCCCGGAGCACGGTGATCCGATCGCAGACCTCGTAGACCTGGTCGAGGAAGTGGGTGACAAAGATGATGCCCACGCCCTTTGCCCGCAGGTCACGCATCAGGGTAAAGAGCTTGGCAACCTCCTGCTCGTCCAGCGAGGAGGTAGGCTCGTCCAGAATCAGAACCTTGCAGTCCATGTCCACCGCCCGGGCGATGGCAACCATCTGCTGCACGGCGATGGAGCAGCTGCCCAGCTGCTGATTTGGCTTGGCGGGAATGCCCAGGTTTTCCAGAAGCTTCGCCGCGCCGGCGTTCATCTTCCGCCAGTTGGTCAGGCTGCCCTTGGTTCTGCCGATATACATATTCTCCGCCACCGTCAGGTTGGGGCAGAGGGTAATTTCCTGATAAACGGTACTGATGCCCGCGTTCTGGGCTTCCTGAGGGGAACGGATGGACACCGCGCCCTCGTGTCCCTTGATATGGATTTCGCCGCCGTCCTTTTCATAGACGCCGGTGAGAACTTTGATCAGGGTGGATTTTCCCGCGCCGTTTTCGCCCATCAGCGCGTGAATTTCTCCCTCCCGCAGCGTAAAGTCTACATTCTGCAGCGCTTTGACACCGGGGAAATATTTGCAAATGCCGCGCATTTCGAGAACTGCGCCTTTCTGCATAGTCATCTACCTCCATCTGCCGGAATCATCCGGCGGGGTCGTTTTCTCAATCAAACGAGGAGGGCACGCGGCGCGGCTGGATGAGCCGAACCGCGTGCCCGGGATTCACTTTTTAATCTGTATTTCTACAAATCAGATGCCGTAGGTGTCAACGTCAGCCTGCGTGATGGTGGAAGCGTCGAAGCCCTTCTCATCCATGATGATGGTCTTGGTGGCGGGAG
>CAMAKJ010000205.1 GCA_945836055.1 uncultured Clostridia bacterium
GCAAAAAATCGGTGCATCTTTCGATGCACCGATTTTTATTTCAGCCGTTTTTCCAGCGTTGCGGCGTTAAGGGATGTCAGATGCACCCGGGAAAAGCCGTATTCTACCGTCAGCACGAAGGATTTTGGCAGATCGTCGCAGGGGACAACCTCGCCCTCCCGTTCCGCCCGGTCCAGAAACTCCCGGGTGCGTTTGGAGGTGGAGGTGTTGTCCAGGTCAAAAATGCCGATGATATTACAGTCCCGCACCGCCATGTCGTTGCCGATGGATAGATACATTTTCTTCCTCCCACACTTCGGTAGACAAATTGGAATTATCGTTCCTTCGGAACGATGGCATTCTGCGAATGCCGGGGAAAACGGATTGCCACACCAGCCTGAGGGCTGGTTCGCAATGACATCGTTTTCTGTTTTCCCTCTATCCTTACGCGGTGGTACATTGCAGCGGTATGTCATTGCGAGCCAGTGCTCACACTGGCGTGGCAATCCGTTCCCCGCAATGCACAGCATTGCATCGGCCGTAGGCCGATCACGTTAGATGCGCTAATTCCAATTTGCCGCCCAATTCTTTACCCTTCCCGCCGCATTTTGATTTTCTTCCACTGGCTCACCGCCAGTTCGTCGCAGCGGTTGTTTTTCGGGTTTTCGGCATGGCCCTTGACCCAGTGGTAATGCACCTCGTGCTTTTGGGTGAGGGTCAGGAGGGTTTCCCAGAGGTCGGGGTTCAGGGCGGGTTTTTTGTCGGATTTTACCCAGCCCCGCTTCTTCCAGCCCCAGGCCCAGCCCTTTTCCAGCGCGTCGATGACATACTTGCTGTCGCTGTACAGCTCCACGATACAGGGTTCCTTCAGCGCCTGCAGTCCCCGGATCACCGCCGTCAGCTCCATGCGGTTGTTGGTGGTGGCGTCCTCGCCGCCGGAAAGCTCTTTTTCCACGCCGTTATATTCCAGAATGGCCCCCCAGCCGCCGGGGCCGGGGTTGCCGGAACAGGCGCCGTCGGTGTATAGGGTTACGGTTTTCATTCCTCGTCTCCCAGGTTCTCCACCCGCTCCAGAGACACCACCTGATTGCCGTCGTCAATGCGCATGACAATGACGCCCTGGACATCCCGCTTGTAGACGTTGATGGAGGAGGCGGGAATCCGGATGATGACGCCGCCGGTTTCGATGAGCATCACGTCGTCGCTGTCGCCCACCACACGGCAGCCGGCTACGTTGCCGGTTTTGGGGGTGATGTTGTAGTTCTTCAGTCCCTTGCCGCCCCGGCTTTGGGCCTGCTTTTCTCCATTAGGGCCGGTGCGCAGATACTCCGTCAGAGCGGTGCGCTTGCCGTAGCCGTTCTGGGTGACGGTGAGCAGGGTCTTGCCCTCCTCTGCCTTTTCCGCGCCCACCACATAGTCGCCGCCGGTGAGCAGAATACCCCGCACGCCCGCCGCGTCCCGTCCCATGCAGCGCACGTCGTTTTCGTTGAAGCAGATGGCGTAGCCAAAGGCGGTGGCGAGGACGATGTTGTCGTCGCCGTTGGTGCGGATGACGTTGATGAGGTGGTCGTCCTCCTCCAATGTGATGGCCCGGATGCCGCCCTTGCGGTTGGTCTTCAGAGCGATGAAGGGGATTCGCTTCACGGTGCCCTTCCGGGTGACCATCATGAGGAATTCATTTTCGTCAAACTCCCGGGTAATGACCATGGCGGTGACGCTTTCGCCGGGGTCCAGGGGCAAGACGTTGACTATGGCGGTGCCCCGGGCGGTGCGGCCAGCCTCGGGAATCTGGTAGCCCTTGCGCAGATGCACCTTTCCCTGATCCGTGAAGAAGAGCATGTGGTCATGGGTGGAGGCGACGGTCAGGCTCTTGACGTAGTCCTCCTCCTTCAGGTTCTGGGCGTTGACGCCCCGGCCGCCCCGGCTCTGGGTGCGGTAGGTGTCCACGGGCATCCGCTTGATATAGCCCTGGTTAGACAGGGTAAAGACGCAGGTTTCCTCCTCAATCAGGTCCTCGATGTCAATTTCGTCCTCGATGTCCTGAATCTCGGTTCTCCGGCCGTCGCCGTACTTGTCCCGAATCTCGATCAGCTCGTCGCGGAGCACCGCCTTGAGCTTGCTCTCGTCCGCCAGCAGTTCCAGATAATACTTGATTTTCTCCTGCAGATCGTCGTATTCCGCCTGGAGCTTTTCCCGGTCAAGACCCTGCAGAGCCTTGAGCCGCATGTCCAGAATGGCCTGAGCCTGGATGTCGTCAAGAGCAAAGCGCTCCATTAACCGCTGCTTGGCGTCGTCGTAAGCGGAGCGGATGATGTGGATGACCTCGTCGATATTGTCCTGGGCAATCAGCAGGCCCTCCAACAGGTGCGCCCGCTCCTGGGCCTTTTTCAGGTCGTACCGGGTGCGCCGGGTGAGCACCTCTTCCTGATGCTTCAGGTACTCGTCGATGATCTGCCGCAGGGAGAGAATCTTCGGCTGCTTCTGATTGTCCACCAGGGCCAGCATGATGATGCCGAAGCTGCTTTGCAGGGCGGTCTGCTTAAAGAGGTTATTCAGCACCACCTGGGGGTTGGCGTCCTTTTTCAGCTCGAT
>CAMAKJ010000206.1 GCA_945836055.1 uncultured Clostridia bacterium
GCAGCTTCATCACAAGGCGGATCGCCAGAATACCGATGACCAGCACAACCACCGCATTGAGAATTTTGCTCATGGCGCCGGCCCCAAGAGAGGCAAACAAGGTTTTGAACATGGAAACACAAGCTCCTTATGTCATTTGATCGGTTCCATTATACGCCAATGCCGGCAAAATGGCAAGAGGGAACCCTTCGAATGTCGCACCCAGCCCCTGAACGCGGGGCATTCCGGGTTTTCATTCCTCGTCCTTCGCCCAGCCGTAGGCGCAGCGAACGGCCTTGTTCCAGCCCTTGATGCGGGTCTCCCGCTCCGCTTCCCCGATGGCGGGGGTGAAGGTGCGGTCAATCTCCCAGTTTTGAGTCACCGCTTCCTTGTTTTCCCAATAGCCCACCGCAAGGCCTGCCAGGTAGGCCGCGCCCATGGCGGTGGTTTCCACGCAGCGGGGGCGCTGGACGGGGGCGTTGATAATGTCCGCCTGGGTCTGCATCAGATAGTTGTTGGCACAGGCGCCGCCGTCCACCTTCAGCGCCGCCAGCCGGATGCCGGAGTCCGCCTCCATGGCCTTCAGAACGTCGTCCGTCTGGTAGCACAGGCTGTCCAGGGTGGCGCGGATGATATGGTACTTGTTGACGCCCCGGGTCAGGCCCACGATGGTGCCCCGGGCGTACTGGTCCCAGTGGGGCGCGCCCAGGCCGGTGAAGGCCGGAACCACATAGCAGCCGTTGGTGTCCTTCACCTTCCCCGCCATGTACTCCGAGTCCGGCGCGGAATCGATGAGCCGCATTTCGTCCCGCAGCCACTGAATCGCCGCGCCCGCCACGAAAATGGAGCCCTCCAGGGCGTAGGTCACCCTTCCGTCCAGGCCCCAGGCGATGGTGGTCACCAGGCCGTTGCGGCTGAAGACGGGTGTATCGCCGGTGTTCATCAGCAAAAAGCAGCCGGTGCCGTAGGTGTTCTTGGCTTCGCCGGGCCGGAAGCAGGTCTGGCCGAAGAGGGCCGACTGCTGATCCCCCGCCGCCCCGGCGATGGGAATGCGCGCGCCGAAGAACTGGGCCAGGGTCTCGCCGTACACGCAGCTGCTGGGCCTGACCTCCGGGAGCATACACTTGGGAATGTTGAGTTCCGCGAGAATCTCATCGTCCCAGCGCAGGGTGTTGATGTTGAACAGCATGGTGCGGGAGGCGTTGGAGTAGTCCGTCACATGAGCCTTGCCCCCGGTGAGCCTCCAGATGAGCCAGGTTTCCACGGTGCCGAAGAGCAGCTCTCCCCGCTCCGCCCGTTCCCTTGCCCCGGGTACATTTTCCAGAATCCAGCGCAGCTTGGTGCCGGAAAAGTAGGCGTCGATGACCAGGCCCGTCTTGGCCCGGAAGGTGTCCACCAGGCCCTTTTCCTTCAGGCTGTCGCAGTAGGCGCTGGTGCGGCGGCACTGCCAGACAATGGCGCGGCACACCGGCTCGCCGGTGGCTTTGTCCCAGACAATGGTGGTTTCCCGCTGGTTGGTGATGCCGATGGCGGCTATGTCGGCGGCGGTGGCGTCGATGTTCGCCATGGCCCGCTGAGCGACCTCCAGCTGGGTAGACCAGATTTCGTTGGCGTCGTGCTCCACCCAGCCCGGCTGGGGGAAATACTGGGTGAATTCCTTCTGGGCCACGGAACACATTTCGCCCTTTTCGTTGAACAGGATACAGCGGTTGGACGTGGTTCCGGCATCCAGCGCCATGATGTACTTTGCCATTTGGGATTCCTCCTTGGATTTAACGATTCTGTTTCGTCTATTATACCGATATGTCGGATGCTTGGCAACGTCCGCCGGGGACAGGGGCGGAAAATCTCCAAAAAGCATAAACGCCCCGTCCGCTTTTTGGAGATTTTGTCGTTCAAATAAGGAAGCACACCCAGGCGGGTGTGCTTCCAGGAATTATGCTTCGTATTTTCCCTTTTTCGGCGCGGGCAGACGGTTGGCAATCTTCCCTGCCAAAGCGTTGCCGATGAAGGCGAAGAGCGTGCCGACAATGATGGAGAAAATCACGTCGGTGGGGTAGTGAACGTACAGGTACAGCCGGGAGAAGGTCACGAGCAACGCGATCATCATAGCGGGAATGCCCATGCGCTTGTCGTACAGCAGCAGCGGCACCGCCGCCTCAAAGGAGGCGATGGTGTGCCCGGAGGGGAAGGAAAAGTCGTGCTGGGCGTCGATGAGCAGCTTGATGGTGACGCCGAAGTTCTCCGCCTGGAAATCGTAGGGCCGGGGGCGCTGCACCAGGGGCTTCAGAGTCACGTTGCAGATCAGCACGCCCATCACCAGGGCGATGCCCATGGCAATGCCGGTTTTCCGGGTCTTGGGGAAGATCAGCATGAGCACGGCCCAGGCGATCCAGAAGATGCCGCCCTCGCCAAATAAGGTCACAATGGGCATGACCGCGTCCAGGAAGCCGCACTGCAGGTGGGCCTGGATCCAGTCCAGAATCGGCAGGTCAAAGCTGACCGCCAGTTGGTTCAGTATCGCCAGCATATTACGCTCCTTGTATTATAGAGTAGTAGTTATTAGTGTCCCTCTCCAAGGACATGTGCT
>CAMAKJ010000207.1 GCA_945836055.1 uncultured Clostridia bacterium
GGCCGGTGACGGCGTAGATCAGCTGCTTTTCAGCGCCCTGGGGGTACTTGGCGGGGAGCACGTCCACCACGATGCCGTCCAGCTGATGCTCCTTCAGCGCCTGAATGGCCTCGGGCTTGTTGTCCTCGATGGCGATATGTCCTTCTTTCAGGCCGAAGACCTTCATGATGAGCTTCAGGCCCTTCATCAGCTCCGCCGGATGCTCCCGGCACAGGCGGTCGTCGGAGGTTATGTAAGGCTCGCACTCGCCGGCGTTGATGATGACGGTGTCCACCTTGCCGATACCGCCGGAGAGCTTGACATGGGTGGGGAAGGTCGCGCCGCCCATACCGACAACGCCGCCCTCATGGATGATGTTCACCAGATCCTCAGGGGTAAGCGCGTCCACCTCTTCCTGGGTACGGGGTTTCACGTCCTCGCACAGGGTATCCAGGTGGTCGTTTTCGATGACCACGCTCATCACCGTGGTGCCGCTGGTGTGGGCCCGCACTTCCACGGCCTTGACCGTACCGGAAACGGAAGCATGAACCGGGACACACAGGCCCTGATTATCGCCGATCTTCTGACCGACGGTGACAGGGTCGCCCTTCTTCACGAGGGGCTTGCAGGGGGCGCCGATATGCTGCGACATGGGAATGACAACGACATCCGGTTCGGGGAATACCTGGGTCTGCTTGTCGCACGCGTACCACTTATTTTCTTTGGGATGCACCCCGCCGAAAAAAGAAAACGCCATATTACTTCACCTCTTTCAATTTTCGCGGCATATGCCGCGCTATGCACCTTATATATTACCGCATCTTTTCCGATTTGTCCACCCTGTTTTTAGCATTGTAGACAAATTGGGCGCAAAAAGTCCGCCCATATCGATACAAATAGACGGAATCGCAGCTGCGGGGATGCCTTTTGCTAAACCTTTACCCTGCATACTTGACATTCCCGGCGGAAGTGGTATAATCCGTAACAGAACTTGTGAGGGAGTAGCAAGCGCGGCGCGGCCGCGCAGCAAGTCAACAGTACGGCGAAAGCCTGGCTTGCTTTAATTTGCCAGACTCATGTATACCCGGCCCTTCGGTTATGCATGATCTGTCCCGTGTCAGACCTGACATATCCGGTGGGATGTGGGCAGGTCTTTTCTCTTGCCCGCCGGGGATACACCACCATCGCCCGGACAACCGTCCGGAGAAACGGAAAGGAAATGTAGTATTATGCTCATACCCGTACTGTTGTTCATTGTGGGCCTCGTGCTGCTCATCAAGGGCGGCGACTGGTTTGTGGACGGCGCCACCGGCCTGGCCCGCCGGTTCCACATCCCGGAAATCATCGTGGGCGCCACCGTGGTGTCCATCGGCACCACGCTGCCGGAGGTCATGGTCTCCGCCACCGGCGCCCTGAACGGCCAGGGCGCCATGGCCTACGGCAACGCCATCGGCTCCATCATCTGCAACGCCTCCCTAATCGCCGCCATCACCCTGGCGGTGCGGCCGGGGCCGGTGGACGTGAAGGCTTTGAAGATGCCCGTGATCTTCTTCTTTGTCTCCGCCGCCGTCTACTGCATGGCGGCCTACCTGATGGGGGAGTTCACCCGCCCCATCGGCATCGTTCTGCTGGCGCTGTTCGTGTACTACATGGTGGTCACCGTCCGGCAGGGCTTCAAAAGCCCCGCGCCCCAGGAGGAGGAGCCCCACGATGACGGGACGGAATCCCCCCTGTGGAAGGAGCTGCTCCTGCTGGTGGCGGGCGCTGCCATCATCGCTGTGGGCGCGAACCTGCTGGTGGACAACGGCACCATTATCGCCCAGAAGCTGGGCGTGCCCGAGACGGTCATCGCCCTGACCTTCGTGGCCCTGGGCACCAGCCTGCCGGAGCTGGTCACCGCCATTACGTCCCTGGTCAAGGGCCACGGCTCGTTGTCCCTCGGCAACGTCATCGGCGCGAATATCTTCAATCTGGTGCTGGTTTCCGGCGTGTCCGTCACCCTGGCGCCCTTTGAGGTGCCGGTGGGCAACACCATCTGCGGCATCAACTCCTCCCTGGTGCTGGACATCCCGCTGATGCTCCTCGTCATGGTGCTGCTGACCGTTCCCGCCCTCACCACCAAAAAGCTTCACCGCTGGCAGGGCATTGCGCTTCTGACCATCTACGCGGCCTTCTGCGCGGTTCAGTTCGTGCTGGCGTAAAGCCCCGCCGCTTCCTCCGTCAGAAATGTTTGACAGACGGCAGCCAGTGGGCTATAATGGAGGAAACAAACCTGTAAGGAGGCAATTCCCATGCACATCGATCACGATCACGTCGGCGCCCATTCCCACGATGCCGGCTGCACCCAGGACTGCGCGTCCTGCGCAGGCTTCTGTGAGCACACCCCCATGGAGGAGCTGGTGGCGCTGATGAAATACATGGTGGGCCACAACACCGCCCACGCCAAGGAGCTGGCCGACCTGGCCGTACAGCTGGACAAAGCCGGAAGCCACACCGCCTACGAGCAGGTCATGGCTGCCGTGTCCGACTTTGAGAAGGGCAATATGCGTCTGAGCGTGGTTCTTGCCAGCCTGGACGAAAAGT
>CAMAKJ010000208.1 GCA_945836055.1 uncultured Clostridia bacterium
CCTCCCACGCCGACCGGGACCACCTGCTGAGCTGGATCGCCGACTTCAAGGAGCCGAAGCCCCAGCATGTCTTTGTGGTCCACGGTGACCGGGAGGTAGCGCCCTTCTTCGCCCAGACCATCCAGGGCATGGGCTTCACCGCCCACGCACCCCAGTACACCGAAGTCTACGATTTGATTGCCGACAAGATGCTGGCGCCCGGCTATCTGCCCGAGCGGAAGGCCAAGGCCGTCGGCGGCGGAAAGACCAGCGCTGCCTACGAGCGGCTGGTGGCTGTGGGCGAGATGCTCATGGCGTCCATCAAGCGCTCCAAGGGACGGGACAACAAGAGCCTCGCCCGTTTTGCCGACCAGCTCCGTCAACTGCTGGAGAAGTGGGAGGCGTAAGAAGATTCCCGCACAAAAATCCGTTCCACCGAGGTCATTATGGAAAAACTGCTTGAAAACCACATCTACACTGGCACCGTGGAGGGCTACTCCAGCGAGGGCCTCGGCATCGTGCGCCTGGACGGCGCTGTGGTGTTCGTGCCCCAGGCCATCCGGGGCGAGGACATCGACCTGCGCATCACAAAAGTGATGAAGACCTGCGCCGCGGGAGAGATCGTGAAAGTCAAAAAAGCCTCCCCGGAGCGGACGAAGCCGGAGTGCCCCTATTTCGGCAAGTGCGGCGGCTGCGACTTCCAGCATATGAGCTATACGGAGGAGCTGTGGGCCAAGCGTCAGCGGGTGCAAGACGCCCTGACCCGCCTGGGCGGCACCGACCTCCAGGTAGAGGAGATCATAGGGGCCAAGAACCCTGCGCACTACCGCAATAAGAGCCAGTACCCCGTGGGAGCTGACGGCGCCATCGGCTTTTTCCAGGCCCGGACGCACCGGGTTGTCCCCATCGATCGCTGCCTCATCCAGTCGGAGGTCTCCGACAAGACGGCCAAGGCCGTGGGAGACTGGATGAAAAAATATAAGATTTCGGCTTACGACGAGCGCACCGGCAAGGGCCTTATCCGCCATATCTACGTCCGGGTGAACAAAAAGGGCGAGAGCTTGTGCTGCGTCATTGCCAACGGCAAACAGCTCCCCCGGGAGCCGGAGCTGGCGGCGTTCATCCAGGCGGCGGCGCCCCGAACGGTGGGCGTGGTGCTGAACACCAACACGAAAAAGGGCAATGTCATACTGGGGGATAAATACCGCACCATCTGGGGCCAGGACTTTTTGATGGACACCCTCTGCGGCCTCCGGTTCAAGCTGTCTGTTCCGTCCTTCTATCAGGTGAACCGGGACCAGGCGGAGGCGTTGTATGGCAAGGCCCTGGAATTTGCCGGACTGACCGGAGAGGAGACGGTGCTGGACCTGTACTGCGGCACGGGAACCATCACCCTCTGCCTTGCCAAGCAGGCCAGGCGGGCTATCGGCGCGGAGATCGTGCCGCCTGCCATCGAGGACGCCAAGGAAAACGCCGCCCGGAACGGCATTGAGAACGCGGAGTTCTTCTGCGGCGACGCGGCGGACATCGCGGCGGAGCTGGAGGCGGAGGGCCTGCGGCCCGACGTCATCACCGTGGACCCTCCCCGAAAGGGACTGGCCCCCGAGGTCATCGCCTCCGTGGCGGCCATGGGACCCAAGCAGGTGGTGTATATCTCCTGCGACCCAGCTACCCTGGGCCGAGATGTGAAGATTTTCCGGGAGCTGGGCTATCAGCCCGCCAGGGCCTGTGCCGTGGATATGTTCCCGGGCACGCGGCACGTGGAGACTGTGGTCAGTTTGGTTAGAAAAGTTTAAGATTGGACGATGGTTCTTTTCGGTATCGTTGAATGAAATTTTACGAAAGCAGCGGAGGCTGTCAAAACGCCGTCAATACGCCGCCGGACGAGCCGGCGTTTGAAAGATTTGAATGTGACTCTTCTTTTTCGTGGACCCGTGGTATCATCACAGACATACCGGGAGGAGGATGCATATGAATCGATTGACTGACGCGGCAAACCGCTATCTGAAGGACTGCACCTGGAAAGACATCGCAGCTTTGAAATTCTGCCTGCTGGCCCTGGGCGTCATGCTGGGCATCGCCGTGCCCGCCAGGAAGAAGAAAGCCTCTGCCTGGGCGGCTTCCCTGGTTTTTCTGGCCGCCTATGTGCCTCTGATGACCAAGTTTCTCCCGTACCTGTTGGGCGGTCAGGCGGCTATCGAGGATATTTACGGCGAAAAGCAGTTGTAAAAAGCGGGACTGTGGTGTATCATAAGTCCATCACGAACAGGAGGAAGTTGTTTTATGAGCAAGACCGCGAGAATGGTAATGAAGATCATCGGCGCCAGTCTGGCGTTTGCCGCGTTTGTCTGCCTGCTGATCGGCGGCTGGCACGACCTAAGCGTGGGCTGTTGCGGCGTGAAGAAGCGCCTGAGCCAGAAGTTTGGCTCTGAGTATGACGACTATGCCGACGAGGAACTGTACGACTGAGGATCAGAAACCAAAGATGGCCTCATCCCACGGGATGAGGCCATCTTTTGCCCTGAAAACAGAAAAACGCCCTTGACAAAAGGACGTTCCAATGGTAAAATGAATCG